>JADHUZ010000025.1 GCA_016784265.1 Fidelibacterota bacterium | reverse complement strand
ATCAATTGAACGCAGGCACATTCTCAGAGACGAATAAAATGGTGTTGATGAAATAACAGGGGAAATTTGTCAGGGTGCAGGAAACAAATAATAATCCTGCACTCTGATTCCAAAAACCGAACAAACTTAAAAGGTGATCAGAAATGGTCGCCTTTTTTGTTGTGAGTTCTGATAAGTGTTGGTAGATTTTCGGCAGTGCAATCACAATCACATCAAATATATCGGGTCATATTTCTTCTCGTGGCATTTTTGTTCGTCGGCACGATTGGCTATCATTTTATCGAAGGATTCGATTTGATTGATTCGATTTACATGACCGCTGTCATTTTGAGTACAGTCGGATTTGGTGGCGGATTGGAAGAACTTTCACAAATTGGCAGACTGTTTACGATCATTTTGATTATTTTGGGAGTTGGCACGGTGGCTTATGCCGTAACGATTATGGCGGAATATGTGTTTGAAAATCGTTTATTCAGGAGTCGGAAAATGGAGCGAATTATCGAAAATATTAAAGATCATTACATCGTCTGTGGTTATGGGAGGATGGGCAAGATTATCTGTCGCGAGTTGGAGAAAAACAAAAAATCATTCATCGTGTTGGATAGCCGTCCGGAAAAAGTCAACACCGCGACGACGAAAGGATATTTGGCTTTGATGGGCGATTGCTTGGAGGATAACTTCTTAAAAAGAGCACAATTACAAGATGCAAAAGGTTTGGTGGTTGTGCTTTCTTCTGATGAAAACAATCTATTTGTAACGCTTTCTGCGCGCCGAATGAAACAGGATTTGTTTATCATCGCAAAAACCAGCCATGAAAATAACGCAACGAAATTTCTCACAGCAGGAGCGAATAAAGTACTCAATCCTTATGAAATTGCAGGTCATAGCATGGCAAATATGCTCACGCGTCCTGCGGTTACTGATTTTTTGGAAATTATCAACGAAGGCTTAGTTGCCGATTGGGAGATGGATGAAGTGAAAGTTTGCGAAGGTTCTGCATTGCACAATAAGCAAATCAAGGAAGCATTCGTTCGTAGCGAACTGGATGTCATTATCGCCGCAATACAGAAGCCAGACGGCAAAATGATTTTCAATCCGTCCGGTGAAATGGTCATTGAGCAGAACGATTTGCTCATCGCGATGGGCTATAATGAAAATCTAAAAATATTGGAAGAATACTGCCAAAAATGTGACAAAGTTACGAAGTGATTAGACGATGAAGTCTTTTGAGAATTCTCAATTTCTTCATAACTTTACTGCTCAATTATTCGACGAAACTGGAGGTAAAAATGGAACAGAAAAGAGAAAAATATTATCGCGGATTGTTTTTATTTTCCGCCATTTACGATCTTGTGCTCGGAGTGATTTTCATATTCTTTTTTAATCAAGCGTTTGATTTGCTTAAAATTGGTGAAAAATTACCGGAATTTACTGGATACATTTCGCTGATTGGCGCATTTTTGTTTGTCATCGGGATTGCGTATTATTTTATTTACAAGGGCGATTTGTACAAAAATGCGGATCTAATCGCAATTGGAACTCTTTACAAACTGGCTTATTGCGCAATTGCATTTTTCTATTATGCCACTGGAAATATGCCGCATATTATTTTTGTGGCGCTGTTCGGCGTTTTGGATTTAATCATGTTTCTTTTGATGCTCGAATGCTTGCTGTATCTGAAAAAAACTGCATGAGAGCGCAATTTTAGAAGGTTGTTCATGAGACGTTTGTGGAAAAATATCTTGATTCTGCTGGCTACGGTTGTGATTTTATTCTGCGTCAGTTTTGTTTTCGTCCTGGCAGAAAAGGGCAAATTAGATGACAGGGTGGAATTGGACATTCCGCCTGGAAGCGCGTGGAATTTTGTCGCTTCACAATTGAACGAGAAGCGTGTGATTCAATCAAAAAAGTCATTTTTGTTTGCGGTACATTTACTTGGTGCTCAGAATAATCTTCGCTCGGGGACATTTGAGATAGATGGAACTTGGAGGTATTATTCGATTATCAAATATTTGCAAAATGGTGAGGAAAAATTGATAGATGTAACAATTCCGGAAGGTTGGAATTTGGAGCAGATTGCAGATAAAATCGAAGCAACTTTCGGCATCGAATCAGCAGAATTTCTGGAAAAAACAAGTGCGGAATTGTTTGATATAAATACAGAAGGCCAGAAAACTGTCATCGGTTTTCTTTTTCCTGATACCTATGCTTTTTCGAAAAATGTATCGCCCGAAAAAATCGTGCGCACTATGATAAAACGATTCGATGAGCAAATAACGCCCAAAATTCGTGAAGGAATCGCGAAGCAGGGTTTCTCATTTTATGAAGGCATCACGCTTGCTTCGATTGTTCAGGGAGAGGTGATTTTTGATGAAGAATGCCGCGCCATTTCTTCCGTTTATCAAAATCGAATAAAAAAGGGGATGAAACTCCAAGCAGATCCTACAATTCAGTATATTCTGCCGGGTCCGCCGCGAAGGCTTTACAACAAGCATTTGGAGATTGAATCTCCGTATAACACCTACAAATATTCCGGTTTGCCACCGGGACCAATTAACAATCCTGGTTTAGAGGCAATTCGGGCAGTCGCTTTTCCCGATACTACGGAATATCTGTATTTTGTGGCAAAGGGCGATGGATATCATCAATTTAATAAAACATTTAGAGCGCATAATCGCGCAAAGAGAAAATTTAGGAAATAATGGATAGTTTCAACAAAATTTTAGAAGATAAATTGAACGTTGCGCAAAAAACAGCGGTGGAATATAACGAGTCTCCGCAGTTGATTTTTGCCGGTGCCGGTAGCGGTAAAACTCGTGTGTTAACCAATAAAATAGCGTTTTTGATTCAACATAAAATCTGTCCGCCGCACCATATTCTTGCGGTAACTTTTACCAACAAAGCGGCGAATGAGATGAAACAGCGGTTGGAAAAAATGATCGGACATTCCTCAAAATTTCTGAATATCGGAACATTTCATTCCATTTGCGCACGGATTTTGCGTGCCGATGCCGAAAAACTCGGTTTTCAACAAATGTATTCAATTTATGACGATGCCGATCAAGTGAACCTAATCAAGAAAATCATGAAACGTTTCGGTATTTCAGAGAAGGAAATTCATCCGCGCCAGTTTCGGTCTTTTATCGAAAAGTCAAAGCAGAAAATGTTGCTACCGGAGGACGTTCAAGAAAATCCGAAATATCCGCTGGAGCGAACGTATTTGAATTTGTATGGAGAATATCAAAAGGAGTTAAAAATCGCAAATGCAATGGATTTTAACGATTTATTGATATATCCGCTGAAAATATTTGAGAGTCATCCGGAAGTTTTGGTAAAATATCAAAAACGCTTTCAATATGTTCTAGTTGATGAATATCAAGATACGAATATGGCTCAATTTCGGTTTGTCGAATCTTTGGCAAAAAAGCATAGAAAACTTGCGGTTGTCGGTGATGACGATCAATCTATTTACGGCTGGCGTGGTGCTGATATCGCGAATATTTTGCAATTTAAGGAGCATTTTCCAGATGCGAAAATTTTCAAACTTGAGCAGAATTACCGCAGCACAAAAAATATTTTAACCGGTGCAAATACAATAATTTTGAATAATCAAAATCGCGCCGAAAAATCGCTTTGGACAGATGGCGAAATTGGCGAACCAATTCAAGTTGTCCAATGCGATGGCGATCGAATTGAATCGGATGAAATTGTGCGGATTTTGCAGGAGAATATCTTCAAACAAAAACGGAAATTTTCCGATTTTGCCATTTTGTATCGCACCAACGCACAAAGCAGAATTCTCGAAGAAGGGCTACGCAGAATTGGTATCCCATACACAATCGTCGGCGGGATTCGTTTTTACGACCGAAAAGAAATAAAAGATGTCATGGCATATCTGAAATTTGCCGTCAATCCGAAAGACAATATCAGCATCAAACGGATTATCAATGTGCCGCCGCGTGGAATCGGAAGAACGACGCAGGATCGAATTGAATCCTACGCAGAAAAGCATGGGATTTCTATTTTTGAGGCACTCGGAAATACGGAAGATGTCGGAATTGGCTTGGTAACCAAAAAGAAAGTGGATGCGTTTTATACGCTGATTACAAAATTTGTTGATTTATCCACTCGTTTGAACGGAGACGAGTTTGCGCAAATTTATCTGGAAGAAACGGGTTTGCTAAAATATTTGCAGAATAATGGAACTGAACTCGCGGCGAATCAACTGGAAAACATCCACGAATTGTTAAACGGCATCACAGAATTTTGCCAAACCTCCGAAAGCAAACAAATTGCGCAATTTATCGAGGAAGTTTCGTTATACACAGATATAGATCAGTGGAACGATCATGGCAATCAAATTACTTTGATGACACTCCATAGTGCGAAAGGACTGGAATTTCCTGTTGTGTTTATCGCCGGGGTAGAAGATGGACTTTTGCCACACATCCAAAGTATTGAAAAACAAGAGTCGCTCGATGAGGAACGGCGGTTATTCTATGTTGGCATGACGCGTGCTCGGCAGGAATTATTCCTGACCTATGCAATGAAACGTTACAGTTATGACGGTGTTTACTACACGACTCCGTCGAGATTTTTGTCTGAACTGCCGGAAAATGTGACAGCAATGAATTATTCAAAAATCAAAGAAAAAGTAAAAACAACATATTGCAAAGAGGTAAAGAACTCGCATTCACACAGTTCAACATTTGAAGAACGCTCGATTGGCAGTGAGTGGAAAATTGGTCAATTTGTTCAACATCGAACGTTTGGCAAAGGGAAAATTGTTTCTGTTGAAGGGAATGGTGATTCGGCAAAAATTTCCATCATATTTCACGGAAATATCCGTAAAAAGTTGATCGCAAAGTATGCCAATCTAACACCAGTTTGAGGTAAAAAATGAAAAAAGCACTCATTTTATTTCTGTCCATTACATTATTTAGTCAGTCTCGTTACGAGTCTGAATTACTTCAATATGCTCGCCAATTATACGAGGATCAATTGTACGAATTGGCAATAACACAATTAGACCGTTATGCACAACTCTATCCGAATTCGGATAGATTGCCGGAAATACTGATGATGAAGGGCGATTCTTATTTCAGGATGGATCAATTTGATCTTGCGCGGAAAGCGTTTCAGGAAGTGGACATTCGTTATCCTGGCACTTTGAGTGGCGCGGATGCGCTGTTTCGGGTTGGCATTTGTTTGGAAAAAATTTCTGAAGTAGAAATGGCGGCTGAACATTATCGGCGATATCCGGTTTTTTATCCGGAAAATGTACACACGACGGCGGCATATTTTCGAGCATCGCAGATTTTTACAGATTTGCACAAATTTGAAAAAGCAACTTCCGTTTTGAATGAGTTAATCCACTCTGAAATCTCCGATTCTATCAAAGTTCGTGCCGAGATGCAACAGGCGAATATACATTATCTTTCCGGGTTCCACGAGAAAGCAAACCGAATTTACACAAATTTATTGCCGTTGCTTTCAGATGACGAAACGATCGCCGCTGTTCAGTTTCGGCTGGGATTGTTATTTGTCGATATGGAAAACGACATAAGTGCCTCCAAGGCGTTTGAGGAAGTTCTCGTGCGTTCAAACGATGCCGAACTTTTAGCCAAAACTCACAATGCAATCGGGGAAATTCAGTACAGAGAATGGGATTTTTCCGCTGCAATGGATTCCTACGCCGATGCACATAAATTGACCGACGTCCAGCAAATTCAATCCAAAGCGATGATTGGAATTGGTGATGTTTTTGTCGCAATGGGCGACATTGCCGCCGCTTTTGAGCAATATAAAAAATATCTCGAAACGCAGGACGATTTGATTATCAATCTGAAAGCGGGTTATGTGCAAACTCTTTTCAACGAATCGCCGAAAAAGTATTTCGAAAAAATATTAGCATCGGAGCAGGATTTTTCACTTTTGCAGGCGGTGATTCAGTTTTATTCGGAAAACGCATCTTATGACGATGATTTTGTTTTACTGATTAAAATGTTTCGTCGAGCGATACAAACCGCACCGGAAAATTTGGATAGCAAGCAAAAGGCACAATTGCATTTTCAATTGGCAGAAATTTTTCGAAATGTGAAAAATCGCTATGATTCGGCATTGATCGAATATGAGATGGCAGTTTCAGAACCGTGTTTCTCAGATGAATCCATGTTCAAAATGGCTGAGTGTTATTTTGAATTGGGCGAATATCAAAATGCGTTTGGTTTGTATAAAAAACTGACCGAAGAGATGCGCGAATCGCCATTTTTGCATCGTGCGGAATATAAAATTCGTCTAATCGAGGAGCATTTCCTTGTCTCGGAGCGAACGGGATTTGGCAATTTAACCGAACTTGTCGGACAAATGGTGACAGATGAAAATCCGATGGAATTGACACTTTCGCTTGCACGGATTCATTTTTACGATCTGAAAGATTATCCGCGCACTCGGGAATTAATTCAATCTTTGCTCGAAACGGAACCTGTCGATAGCGTTTTGACAATTGCGTATGAATTGCTCGCTCAGCTCGAACGGCGATTATGGGATAAATTTCTGTATTTGAATGATGCAGAAAATGCAGAAAAAGCCTTTCAGCGCGGCGAAAATATTATTCAAAAAATGAAACAAAATGGCTTGAATCAAGCGGCGATTTCTGCAATTTTGGATTGGAATCGATTTCAGAATCAGCCGGTTATGTTTTTTGACGAACTGGATTCGCAGACTGACAGTGAAATCTTGCAAAAAGCGCTGGATTTTACACAAAAAAGCGAACAGTGGCAAACCATTTTGGATTTGACAGATTCGACGAGCGCACAGAATCAATCTAAATTTTCTTTCGAGCGTGGATTGGCTCAACTCAAAACAGGAAAAAGAGACGAGGCATTTCTTTCGTTTGCAAGATATTTGAATGAAAATCCACGTGGTAATTTTCGGAGCAGAGCAATTTACGAAAGCGCAAAAATTGCCGCAGAAAATGGCGAATGGCAGAAAGTCCATGAAATTGCAAATTTTGAAAAAATCGCACAATATTCCGAATATAACGATTCGATGAATGTGTTACTGGATAAAAAAATCCTCAGTTCTGAAAATTGGACGGAGATTTGTGATGTTTTAGACAATCGAGAAAAATCGTTGCAGCAGAAATTATTCGGAGAAGTTGCGTTTGATTTGCATCCGGAAATTGATCTAATTTCGGCTAATGCTTTCTTGCATCAGGAAAAGTGGATGCAGACGAAAGCAAAACTTATGCCATATATTACCGGCGTTGTAGCGGATTCTGATCTGAAAAGCGCAATCGAATTTTGGATTCAATTGCCGAATGAATATGCGACTCTCGAATCCAAGATTGATCTTATCGAGTCCAACCGGACACTTTGGATGGACTTGGAGCAATCTCTGATTTTGAATCAGCTGGCGAAGTTTTATCGCGATTTGGGAGATTATGAAAAAAGCGATGCCGTTTTTGGAGAAATTGAAGAAATGACTCAAAATGAAGAAGAAAAAGAAACAGCATTTTGGGGAAGGATCGTGAATAGTATTCGTCAGGGGAAAATGAAAAAGGCAAAAGATTGGTTTGTTTCTTTTGGGGAAAAATTCGGAAAGACAAAAAAAAGCGAAGAATACTATGTTGAAAAGATTCGGTACGAATTGGAAAACGAACTTTATGACGATGCAGAAATGACGATGAAAAAATTTCTCGATAGTTATCCTCGATCTGATCAATCGGCGTTTGCATGTTTTCATTTGGGGGAAATATATCTCACAGCAGAGCGTTTTGACGAGGCTATTAGCATGTTAGTTCGCGTCCCGTCACTGCCCAACAATACGGATGTAATCGATGAAACTTGGCTTTTATTGGGTTCGCTATATCATCGGCTGGAAAATTTGGATTTGGCGATTAACGCATATAAAAATGCGATCGGTAATGCAAACGAAACAATTCAAACGACTGCGTTGAAAAATTTGATTCAATTGTATCAGGAAGTTGGATTGATTGATGCCGCAATTTCATCGGCGAAAGCATATCTCCAAAAGAATCCAGACGCAAAAGATAAAATCAGCATTTCGATTCAAATCGGTTCGATGTATATTGTGCTGAAAGAATATGATCGCGCAATTTCGCAATTGGAAAATATCGCAGAAAATGCTAATACAGAAGAGAGAGCGGAGATACAATTTTACATTGCGGAAGCGTATTTTGAAAAAGGTGAGTTTCTCGAGTCCATTGCGCAATATCTGAAAATTCCCTATCTGCACAGAAATACAAAATTGGACTGGTCTGTTTCTGCGCTTTGGAAAGCGGGGCAGGCGTATGAAAAATTGGGAGATTTCAATCAAGCGGCGTTAATGTATCAGCGGATTATTACAGAACGCGGATTATCGAGTAATTACGGCAGACATGCTCAAAAGCGTATTGACGAATTGCGGCTGGAAGGGAAGATTTAACGGGTTCAGTGAGTTTATAGAGTTTGGTTTCACAACCAAAACTTTATTTATCCAACTCTACAAAAACAGATTTTTCTCGTTCAACTCGGACAATTCCGGGCAGTGTTTTTCTGGGTTTGGTTACATATTTTTTCCACGTGTAAATCACAGGGACAATTCCAGAATGTTTTGCGCGGCTATTTTTTGCGGCAAGCCGAGCGGCAAATTCGATTACAGATTTGGGAATTTCTTTTTTCTGCGGATTTTGAATTATTACATGTGAACCGCCAACACCTTGCGCATGCAACCAAAGATCAGCGGGTTTTGCAATTTTTAGAGTCAAATGATCGTTGTCTTTTGAGGAGCGTCCAATTAGAATATTCCATCCTTGAAATTCAAATTGTTTGTATGATTTTCTCTCAGAAAATTTAGCATCAGATTGTGTCTTCAATTCCAAATTATGCTTCGTAATCCAGGTTGAAATTTCTTTCTTTTCGTGGAGCGTTTGAAGTTCCTCGTGGAGTTTCTGAGTTTTTTCCATCTCCGCCAAAGTATCGTTGATTTGCTTATCAATCAACGCTCCGCTTCGTCTCGATTTTTTCGCGCGATTGTAGTAATTCTGTGCATTTTTAATGGGGGAGAGGGTGGAATCTAATTTGATAATTTCTCCTTCAAAAGTGAAATTTTTCGTTTCGCTCGGAATGGTGGAGGAGTTGGCGAGAAGAATATCACCGAAATGTTGCCAGCGGTCTGCGGATTGTGATTCTTCCAATTGGTTTTTCAACTTTGGCAATTTTCTCTCCAATTTTCGCATTTTTATCTGCAAAGCATGCAAAATGCGATTCTTCTCTTTTTCGACGTTTTGCATACGGGAATTTTGAGAAAATTCTTGCAAAGCAATCTCTAAATCGGAGCAAATATCGCCATTTTCTCGGTGTTGCATTAATATCAAATTGAATTTTCCAAGTGCGAAATTTGGCGATGGCTGGAGACATTCTTCGGCAATTTGGGCAACGACTTTTCCGGTAGAATGTGCATTTTTTTCGGATATTTCAGATGTTTCCGGAAAGATTTGACTCCTATGAGCAATTTCGCGAGTGAGGGCACCGGCAAAAATGGAATAATTATTTTTGACCCAATCTTGAAATGTGAGTTTTTCAAGATTTTTGACATTCGCTCCAAGATTGAACGCCATTTTTCTGTAAGTATTTTGGCTGGCGGATTTCCATTCATCAATTTTAATTTTTGGAGTGTTTTTTTTGAAATAAAAAGACTCAGTTTTTGTTGCAAAAAAAACATTTCCCTTCGCCGGAATGCACTGAAAAATTAGATAAATTTCAGCATTGTCGCGCATAATTTTAATCCGAAAAACCCGTTCTGTTTCATGCAAATCGCAGGAAATAACCGTGC
>JADHUZ010000024.1 GCA_016784265.1 Fidelibacterota bacterium | reverse complement strand
GTTCTCCCGAAAATGCTTCGAGCACTTTTGGAACAACATTAAACACACGGCTAACTGCCATAAACACAGGGTCGTCCGCCATGTGCTCTTGCCCAAACGCATGAAAAGCAGTAAAACGTGGATCTGTAACACGAAGCACGGCATGTCCATAACCTGGAATAACTTTGCCCGCGCGTAGCGTTTCAAATGCCATTTCTCGAATTTGATCCTCCGTCGGCGTACCATCGTATGTATTGATCAAATCAAGAATCCATTTCAAACATTCTTGATTTGCAAGACCGTGTAGCGGTCCAGCCAAACCATTCAATCCCGCAGAGACGGCATAAAACGCATCAGAAAGTGCAGATCCCGTTGTGTGGCAGACATTTGCACTGACATTTCCACCTTCGTGATCACAATGAAGCGTCAGATAAAGACGAATCAATTTTGCGAATTCACCTGTCGGATCTGGAATTGTCAATTTTTTTGCATAATTCCCGCCCCAATCCAATTTCGAATCATACGGAATTAAATCATCCAGTCGCAAAGATTTGCGTTTTAAGTTCTTCTTGTAACGCAAACGATACACGCCTGCGGCAAGACAAGGTAGTGCACCCAATAATCGAAGCGCATCTTCGAACATAGGCTCCCAATATTCTTCTTTCCGCATACCTTTGTTGTATCTGCTACGAAATTCAGATTTTTGCTCCAAAATCAAAATGCCCGTATTCAACATGCACATCGGATGCGTATCTTCCGGCAACGCACGGAGTGCATCCCAAACATATCCTGGAACTTCGCTTCGGTCTGCAAGATCATTTTGTAAAGATTTTGTATCTTTTTCGTCTGGTTTTTCACCCGTTAGAAGAAGGTAAAAAATTTCTTCCGGCAGCATGTCTTTGATTCCTAACAACGGCCTTTCACGAATAATCAGACCCTTGTCCGGCTCCACCACGGACGTGTCGCAGATCATTCCTTTTATTCCGCGCATCCCACCAAACGCTTGAGCAACGACGACATCTGCGATTTTGTTATTTCCAAATTTGGAGAGAACTTCTTTCTTCTCTTCCCGCCACTTTGGAATCAGTTCTTTGAGTTTATTTTGTAGTTTCATGACTCTTCCCCCTTAGTTTTTGTTGATAAAACGCCATTTGACGTAAGCATAAATTAGATAAAAATATCCGAATATCAAAGTATTTGTGTAAAGTAAATTATTTTTTCTGTTCATCGTTGCGAAACGCAACTAATAAGATATTTCACTCTTTTTATCTGGAATAAGCAACGAAAATAATATAATCGCCAAACTTGCGAAGAGAAATGCAGTTAATCTGGGCGTAACTAATCCGCTGGACACATCCCAAATAGTAAAAACAGTTCCACTGATCATGCCGGCAAGAACACCGACTTTGCTGATTTTTTTCCACCAAAGCGTCAAAAGCAATGCGGGCCCAAATGAAGCGCCCAATCCACCCCACGCATAGGACACGGTTTCAAAAACGAGTTTATTTGAATTTGATGCAAGATTAAACGCAAGTAATCCAATAATAACTGTAAAAAGCCTCCCGATAAAAAGAAGCACGCGATCTGTGATTTCTACACCAAAATATCGTTTTGTAAAATCCTCTGTCAAAACTGTTGTGGAAACGAGCAGTTGCGAATCAGCTGTGGACATCATCGCCGCAATTGCGCCGGAAATAAATATGCCAGCCAGCCAAGATGGGAGAAGTAATTTCGCCATAGTCGGCATCAATTTTTCTTGATCTGCCATCGCACCCAAATTTCCTGAATCAATCAATTTTGCACCAACGAGTCCGATAAACATTGCGCCGAAAAATGCGGGGATTGCCCACGAAATTGCGATTCGGCGCGCAATTTTAATATTTTCAGTTTTATCAATTGCCATGTACCGCGCGATAAGATGCGGTTGCCCGATGTAACCAAGCCCCCACGAAAGCCCGCCAATTGCCGCCGCAAACGCCGCGAATCCTGTTTTCCCACCAAAAAGACTTGATGAATCTAACGCAACACTAAAATTTTCTAAGTCAGAAATTTCAAAAAAACCGACAATCGGCAAAATAGTTAGCGTCCCAATCATAATAATTCCCTGCAAAAGGTCAGTCCATGCAACAGCGAGAAATCCGCCCATCAGCGTGTAGAAAACAATGATAACCGCACCGAGAAGCATCCCCTGCATTTGTGTGAATCCAAATGTAACATTCAGCACTTTTCCAGCGCCAGAAAACTGAGCCGCCACATAAAACGTGAAAAAGAAAATAATGATTAATGAAGCAACCAAACGAAGAATTCCCTTTTCGTCGTTAAACCTCTTGGAAAATAATTCCGGCAACGTAATTACATTGTATTGTTCCGTGGCAATTCTCAGACGCTTTGCGATGATGAACCATGAAAAAACAATTCCGGCAACACAACCGACCACCGTCCAAAGTTCTAACAGTCCAGCCACCAAAGCCGCACCGGGCAAACCAATCAAAAGCCAAGCCGATTCGCCAGACGCACGCTCCGAAAAAGCAATAACCCAAGGACCCAACTTGTTCCCACCGAGTGCAAAATCTTTGATGTTTTTTGTCAATCGAACAGTATAAAATCCGACGAACAAGATAATAAACAAATAAATTAGAAAACCAACTGTAATCGCGTCCATTCTGTAATTTCCCTTCTAAAATTTTCTGCGAAAATTAGGAAGATTTTATGATTTAATAATGGTAATTTTCCGCCCAAATAATCGGGGAAATAATGAACGAATCGAAAATAAAAGTTTTTGTAACAGGCGGAACATTCGACAAAGAATACAACGAACTGAATGGGACACTGTATTTCAAACACACGCATATTCACGAAATGCTTGAATTGGGCAGGTGCCGACTCAATCTCGAAATCGAGACATTGATGATGGTAGATAGTCTGTCAATGGGAGATCATGAGCGAGAATATATCATTAAGAAATGTAAAAAGACGCCGCACGAACAAATTGTCATTACGCACGGAACTGACACAATGGTGAAAACAGCCAAATGCATTGCAAACGAAAAATTAGATAAAACAATTGTGATGACCGGCGCGATGATTCCATATAAATTTGGTTCGTCCGACGGTTTGTTTAATCTCGGGAGTGCGCTTTCGTTCGCTCAGACGCTACCAAGCGGTGTGTATATTGCAATGAATGGATTTTATTTCCTTTGGAATAACGTGCAAAAAAACAAAAAAATCGGCAGGTTTGAAACAATCAATTAGAAAAATTAGTTGGTTCAGGCGGCGCGGGGAAATCAACTTTTGCGAAGAAAATTAGCCGCCTTTTTGGATTAGAATCTATTCATCCGGACGCATTGTGCTGGGCGACAAATTGGTTCGAAACACCAAACGTTTTTTAGAAGATTTTGCAGTAACATTTTCGTAAATTTGCCCTCCGGAATGGTGGAATTTTGAAAATTTTAGGAGAATAAATGAGCAAACAACGAGAACATTGGGGATCAAGATTTGGGTTTATTTTAGCGGCGGCTGGCTCTGCTGTCGGGTTGGGAAATATTTGGAAATTCCCGTACATCACAGGCGAAAATGGGGGCGGACTATTCGTTTTAATCTATCTTTTTTGTATTGCGATTGTCGGCATTCCCATTATGATTGCAGAAATCATCATCGGTCGCTCCAGTCAAAAATCGCCGGTTGGTGCCTTCGCCGCTCTGGCTGGGAAAAATAGCAATTGGAAATATGTCGGCTGGCTTGGCGTGTTTTCTGGATTTATTATTCTATCTTATTATTCTGTCGTCGCAGGCTGGGCACTAAATTACACATTCATGTCGCTTTCCAATTTTTTCGATGGGAAATCGCCCGATGAAATCGGATCAATCTTTGGCGTGATGTATGGCGCAAGCGGGATCAATTTATTCTGGCACGCTGTGTTTATGATGCTTGTAATCGGAGTGGTCATCGCCGGTGTAAAATCCGGCATCGAAAAATGGAATCGAATTTTGATGCCTATTTTGATTTTGATTTTCGTCGTTTTGGCAATTATTTCAATCTTTCTTTCTGGCTGGGGAGATGCGGTGCAATTTGTGTTTTATCCTCATTTTGACGCGCTGAAACCTTCGGGCGTTTTAGAGGCACTCGGGCACGCATTTTTTACACTCAGTTTGGGAATGGGCGCGATGCTCACATACGGCAGTTATCTGAAAAAAAGTGCGAATGTGCCAAAAGCCGCTATGCTAATCTCTGTTTTGGATACAGGCGTTGCATTGCTCGCTTGCATGGTCATGTTCCCGATTATTTTCACTTACGGTTACAGCCCGGAAGCGGGACCGGGATTGGTTTTCAAAACTCTACCAATCATCTTTTCGGAAATCGGGGATTTCGGGATGTTTATTTCATTTGTGTTTTTTCTACTGCTCGTATTTGCCGCGCTTTCATCAGCAGTTTCTTTGCTCGAAGTCGTAACTTCATATTTTATTGATGAGAAAGGCTGGAGCCGACATAAAGCAACTCTCATCACTGGCGGAGCAATTTTTCTGTTTGGAATTCCAAGTGCGCTCGCAGGCAGTAGTGCGCTTTTTCCTGAATGGGAAGGCATGTACGGTAAAAATTTCTTCGACACTTTTGATTATCTCGCCAGCAATTGGATGTTGCCGCTCGGCGGATTATTTATCGCAATCTACGCAGGATGGGTGATGGACCCGGCATTGCGCAAAGCAGAATTTACATCCGGCTCAAAATTGACCCAGTCGAATATCTACATCGGATGGCTGTTTTTTCTGAAATTTATCGCACCGGTGGCTGTTTTTCTTATTATTTTGCAGCGAGTCGGATTGATTGACATTGATGCGCTGCTGAGATAATTATCACAACAAAAAACGTGAAAATTGCTGTAATTTTTGCGGGAGGTTTTTAATCAAAAAAGGGGAAATAAACATGAAAAAAATCATATTAATGATGGTCGTTGCACTTTTTGCATTCGGCTGTAAAGAAACGAAAGAAAACAAGGGACAAAAGTGGTAGAAAATAAATCAAGTAATCCAGTTGTTGTGATGAAAACAACAATGGGAACAATTGAAATCGAATTGGATGCAAAAAATGCACCAATTACGGTAGAAAACTTCTTGAATTATGTAAATTCAGATTATTACAACGGGACGGTGTTTCATCGCGTGATTGATAATTTTATGATTCAGGGCGGCGGATTCACGTCGGATGGCAAGCAAAAAGAAACGAATGCGCCAATCAATCTCGAATCGCAAAATGGTTTGGGAAATAAATTGGGCACAATCGCAATGGCACGGACAAATGTTCCAAACAGCGCGACGAGCCAATTTTTTATCAATGTGAAAGACAATGATTTTTTGAATTGGTCGCCTGGGAATCCTGGTTATGCAGTTTTCGGAAAAGTTATTTCCGGAATGGATGTTGTGAATGAAATCAAATCTATCGCAACAACAGTCAAAAACAGGATGCAAGACTGGCCCGCTGAAGATGTGACTATCCTGAAAATCTTTTTGAAGGATTGATTGCGAAATTTTGATTAGTAATCGCTTGAAAATTGGTCTCGCTCTCGGCGGCGGCGGTGCGCGTGGATTGGCGCATATTGGTGTGATTCGGGCATTGCTTCGTGCCGACATTCCCATTCATTGCATTTCTGGTTCATCAATTGGCGCGATTGTCGGCGCAATGTATGCTTCGACTTTGGATGTTGATGGTGTGCAAAAACGGTTTGAGATGTTTGCCCGAAGCGAAATGTTCAAAAGTCTTGGATTGGAGCGATTGCGCCCAACGCCAAATCGAGAGCCAACTTTTTTCGACAATATCACGAGACAAATCAAAAATCGTGTTGTGATGAATGTGGCAACAAACCGACTTTCGATTTTAAATATTGAGCGGTTGGAAAAAACAGTCAAATTTTTGGTGCGAGATATAGGATTTTCTGATATGCAAATTCCGCTTTCTGTGATTGCCACGAACATAAAGTCTGGGGAAGTTGTGTGTTTTACAGAGGGTGATTTATTTCGCCCTCTTGTCGCGAGCGCCGCCATTCCCGGCTACAATCCACCGGTTGAAATTGACGGCAAATTGTTCATTGATGCGGCAGTTGGTTCGCCTGAGCCCGTGCAAGAATGCTACGATTTGGGCGCAGATTTTGTTATCGCATCATCGGCTAGTTCGAATCCGGCTTTTGATAGAGATTTTGAAAATGTGCTTGATGTTGTCGGTCGGACAGAGCAAATTACGACAAATAAATTCGCGAGAACACAACTTGAAAAATCAGATATCGCAATCTGCCCTGAATACGGAACAATTCACTGGTCAGAATTTAATAAGGTGGAAAAAATCACCAAAATTGGTGAAGAAGCCACAAAAATTATGATTCCAGAAATTAAAGCAAAAATTAAACAACGAAAAAGAGATTGGCGAAAGTTTTTTCGCAGGTTTCAAACTTCACAAAAAAAATAAACCATTGAAAAGGATTTTCTACCTAAATTACGAGCCATTATGAGAAAGAAAATAGCATTTTTACTATCTACAATTGTCCTGATTTTCGGGCAATTGCCAAATGAACAAAAAGTTCAATTTGAAATTTCCGTAACGCCAGAATCGGCAAGAGCGGGCGAAATTGTAACCGTAAATTTGACCGCAGACATTCCGAGCGATTGGCATTTATATGGTCAAAAATCGGGTGAGTTTTACACTGCGACACGAATTTATGCCAAATCTGAGTTGCAATTTTCCGAGTTTTCGGCAGATGTTACTGAAAAAGTGCATCACGATAAAATTTTGGAAATTGAATACGGATATTTTGAAGGAAAAATTAATTTTTTCGCAAAAGCACAAATTTTACAAGATGCAAAAATTGGCACAATTCCAATTAAAGTTGTCGCACATTATCAAATGTGCACTTTTCAAACTTGCTTGCCACCCGACAGCATCACTTTTGAAATTAATTTGCCAGTCGAGACAGGCGCGGCGCGCGAAGAATTTCTGACAATGATTTCAGAAACACAAGAATCTTCCGATGACAAAGTTAAAAATTGGATGGAAAAATACGGCTTGTTTTTGACTTCGCTTTTGGTGTTTTTGGGCGGCTTGGCGCTGAATTTAACGCCGTGCATTTTTCCATTGATTCCGATAACAGTCAGTTATTTCGGTGGGCAAGCAACCGGGAAAATATCCAAATCATTTGTGCTTGCGTTATTTTATGTGCTTGGAATTGCGGTAACTTATTCTATTCTCGGCACAGTGGCGGCAAGCACTGGCTCGATGTTGGGTTCGGCTTTGCAGAAACCGGGAGTTATCATTTTTATTGCACTTGTTTTACTCGCTTTGTCGCTTTCGATGTTTGGGTTTTATGAAATTCGTATCCCGATGGCGCTTGCAAATATGGGCGGAAAATCGCGACAAGGCAATCTCGGTGCACTTTTCATGGGTTTGACAGTTGGCATCATCGCCGCACCGTGCATCGGTCCATTTGTTCTCAGTTTGCTAATTTTTGTCGCAGAACAGGGCAATCCATTGTTGGGATTTTGGTTGTTTTTTATGCTCTCGCTTGGGCTTGGCTTACCGTTTTTGATTTTGGGTACATTTTCTGGCTCGATTTCTGCACTGCCGCAATCGGGAGTTTGGATGATTTGGGTGCGAAACTTCTTCGGCGTAGTGCTTGTTGCCATGGCGGTGTATTTTCTCAAACCGTTGATTGCTGATAATTTTTACATTTATTTCATTTCTACAATTCTTTTTATCGGTGGAATTTATCTTGGGTTTTTGGAAAAATCCACAGGTGGAAAATTATTCAAAACTTTCCGATTACTCATTGGCATTGGATTTATCGCTGGTGGAGCATATTTTTTGATGCCAGAAGAAGAAAAGCCCGAAATGGCGTGGCAGGCGTTTGACTATGCAATTTTGGACGAAGCGAAATCCAGCCAAACGGCTGTGATTTTAGATTTTTATGCTGATTGGTGTGTGCCGTGCAAGGAACTTGATCACATCACATTTCGCGATGAGATGGTTGTTGAACGCACAAAAAACATCACAGCATTGAAGGTAAATTTAACTGCCGAAGGTGATGAATTAGTTAAAAAAATAAAACAAGATTTTAATATTATGGGCGTGCCGACTGTGATATTTTTGGACAAAAACGGCAATGAAATTCACAGATTTACAGGATTTGTGAATGCAGAAACATTTCTAGAAAAACTCAATCAATTCAAATAGGAGAAAAAATGAAACGAGTAAAACCAATCGCATTTTTGGCGATTATGATGTTGATTTTTGCGTGTGGAAGTGGAAATCAACCACAAACAACCGAATCTGGTTTGCAAATTATTGACCACAAAATCGGTGATGGCGCAACACCAAAAACAGGTGAAATTGTGCGCGTGCATTACACTGGAAAATTGGACGATGGAACAGTATTTGACTCATCAGTCGAACGCGGTGTGCCGATTGAATTTCCACTTGGGAAAGGCAGAGTCATCCAGGGTTGGGACGAAGGCATCGCAACGATGAAAGTCGGCGGGAAACGAACGCTGATAATTCCTCCAGATTTGGCGTATGGCGACCGCAAAATGGGCGATCTAATTCCAGCAAATTCGACACTAACTTTTGATGTCGAATTAGTCGAAATTGTGGACCCGAATGCACCGGTTCCAGCAAAAGATTTCACATTGTATGATTTAAGTGGCAATGCGGTTAGTTTGTCGGACTTTGCAGGAAAAACAGTGTTGATGAATGTTTGGGCGACTTGGTGTCCGCCGTGCAAAAAAGAATTACCAGATTTGGTAAAAATTATGAATGAATTTGGCGGTGAGGATTTCACAATTCTCGGATTGGCAGTGGAAGGCACGCGCGGAAGTGATTTTGCTGGTTTGAAAAAATTTGCTATCGAAAAAAAAATGAATTATCCGATTTTAACGGGAAAATCTTGGCAGGAATTGGGCAAAAAAGGTCGCGATATGGAAATTTCCTCAGCGCTTGGACCGTTTCGTCCGGGCAATTCAATTCCAGTCACATTTTTGATTGACAAAGAAGGAAATATTCGTGAAAAAATAGTAGGAATGCGTGATTACAAAACATTCAAAGAACTTGTTGAAAAGTGGATATGATCTGATAAATAACAAAATTGCAATTATACAAAAAAGGCGACAATTGTCGCCTTTTTTGCACCCCTCCTTGATTAATCTGATAACAGATTTACTCCGTTACAGACCAAATTCGATGTTCGCGAAATAACTGCGTTCCGCGCCGGGCCAATAGTATCCGCCCCAATATTCGTAACCGAAAGTTGCATACTGCGAATTTAATAAATTGTTGATTTTGAATGTCGCACTCGTCGTTCCGATTTCAGCTCGCACACCAAAATTTACTAGAGAAAACGGCGAAATTGCCAAATCTTCGGTGTTTGCATTATCAATAAATTGCTTCCCAACATAACGAAAACCCGAAAACAAACTCAAACCGTCCATCACCGTATAATCTGCTGAACCATTCAAAAGCACACTCGGGACATTCGGCAAACGGTTTTTTGCAAAATCATCAGTCGTAAAACAATTTTGGCTCAGCGAGCCGTTCGCTGAAACTGCTAAATTTTGCATCGGTGAATAATCAATTTCAAATTCGATGCCTTGATGAACAGTTGGATTGTTTGCGCTGATTTCATATTCACCTTCTTCTTCGGAAATCGCATATAAAACTTGATTTGCATAGTTGATTCGATACAAGTTAAGATTCAAATTCGCACAAAAATATTGTAAATTCGCACCAAGTTCAAAATCATCAATCTGTTCAGCGGCGGCTTCTTTCGGCTCGCTCCAAACATCGTCGGCTTCGATGATTTGATTGTCTGCTGGCTCTTTTTGCGAGCGACCGTAATTACCGAAAATCGACGCATTCTCGGCAATTTCATAGACAAATCCAAATCGCGGATTGATGAAATCCCAATC
>JADHUZ010000023.1 GCA_016784265.1 Fidelibacterota bacterium | reverse complement strand
CTCCAATGAATCGTTTGCCGTTTGCCTTTCAAATTCAAGCATAACGACCTTGCCCAATCGCAAAGCGTGATAATAACATCAAATTCCGAAATTGGTAGATCGTGAACAGATTTCGATTCGTGATGGCTGATATTTATCCCAATTTCACGCAAAGTTTCGACGGATTTTGGGTGAACGCTTGATGGACTTACCCCAGCAGAAAACACTTCAAACAATTCTCCATATTTGTTTCGCATCAATCCTTCTGCCACTTGACTGCGAACAGAATTGCCGGTGCAAATAAACAAGATAGTTGGTTTCTTTTGTGTTGTTTCCACGCCTAAATTTACGGACATTTTGCGAAACATCGCCACCCGAAACTGCAAGTTTTGTTGAACCCCGATGGGGTTCTTGTTTTACTTTCCCTGTTTTCTATAAACATGTAATCCCTACGGGATTTTCCTCTGATGATCAGACGATGACGGACAGTTCTAATCTTCGCAGATTGGTTGTTTCACTCATAAAATATGAAACTCAATAACTCCGCCCCTGGCACAATAAAGCCATTCCTAATCTGTGGCTAAAAACCATTTTGCTTTTTCAATCGCTTCGCAAAGTGCATCCACTTCTGCTTTCGTGTTGTAAAGATAAAACGATGCCCGCGCCGTCGCAGGAACATCAAGTTTTCGCATAATCGGTTGCGCACAATGATGCCCAGCACGAATGGCAATATTTTCCATATCAAGCAGTTGCGCCAAATCATGCGAATGCACTCCACTCACATTAAAACTTATCACAGGACCGCGACAAAACAAATCGCCATAAATTTGCATTCCGCTAATTTCGGAGAGTTTTGCAATCGCATAGCGCGTCATCTCGCCTTCGTAATCTTTGATTTTCTCAATCCCAATTTGATTAATAAAATCCACCGCCGCACCAAATCCAATCGCCTGTGCGATATTTGGAGTGCCCGCTTCAAATTTTTGCGGGATTTCGCTCCAAGTTGCTGTCTCCATTGTAACTTGCTCAATCATCTCGCCACCGCCCAAAAACGGCTCCATTTCTTCCAAAATTTCTTGTTTCGCAAACAGCGCACCAACACCAGTCGGCGCCAACATTTTATGCCCCGAAATCGCCAAAAAATCACAATCCAAATCCACAACATCTACCATCAAATGCGGCATCGCCTGAGCGGCATCAACCAAAACTTTTGCACCAAAAGAATGTGCAATTTCTGTCAATTCTTTCACAGGATTCGTCGTGCCAAACACATTGGATTGCTGCGTGATAGCAAATAATTTCGTCTTCGGATTGATATATTTCTCGGACTCGACAAGTGTTCCTGTTTCGTCAATCGGAATGTATCGCAAAGTCGCACCCGTGTCTCGCGCCGCCAGTTGCCATGGAATAATGTTGCTATGATGTTCCATTTCGGTGATTAAAATTTCATCACCGGGATTGAGATTGTGTCTCGCCCACGCATACGCCACCAAGTTGATTGCCTCGGTCGCGCCACGAGTAAAAACGATTGATTTCTCAAAATCTGCACCAATAAATTTTGCTATTCTTGTGCGTGCAGATTCGTATTCATGCGTCGCTTTCTCGGAGATTGCGTAAATTCCGCGATGCACATTTGCCGAATATTCGCTGTAATATTTGGTTACAGCATCAATCACCGATTGCGGTTTTTGTGTCGTCGCCGCATTATCCAAATAAATCAACGGCTTGTCTTTTCCAGCAAACATCGGGAACTGCGCTCGGATTTTTTCTACATCAAAATTCATCATTCGCCCCTCATCCTTCATCCTTCTAAAGCATTCCCAATTTCAATTTCGCTGCATCGCTCATCATCGCTCTATCCCATTGTGGTTCCCAAACCAAATTCACCTCTACTTCCGTTACACCTGCAATGGATGAAATTTTCTGTTTCGCTTCGCTCTGAATCATCGGTCCGACTGGACAAGTTGGTGCTGTGAGCGTCATATCCACCACAACTTTATTCCCTTTCCCATCGGGCAAAAGTTCGATTTTGAGCGAGTAAATCAATCCTAAATCAACGATATTGACAGGGATTTCCGGGTCGTGAACTGTTCGCAATTGCTCCCAAATTTTTTCCTCGTCCACTGGATTATTCAAATCCTTTTCAGAATGTTCTGGCGTTTTGATTTCTTGCATTTCTTTCCCAATTGCGTCGGCATCTTCGCCTTTTAATTGGTAGAAATTTCCACGCGCCATAATCGTAAAATTGCCACCCATTTCTTGTGTAATTCCAACTATTTCGCCTTGCAAAAGTTCGTGTTCATCGCCAATTGGAATTTGGATGACTTTCACATTTCGATTTAATTCAATTCGTTCTAAAATTTGCATAATTTTTCCAAAATTAATGTTGAGACTTTGTAAATCGATAAACTTCCAACAAAATTTCTAATCCAAATTTCCAAACAGGCATTTCTGTGAAATCTAAATATTTCACCTCTTCCCATCCTCAGCCTTAATCTCATCCAGCGCTTTCATCGTCGTGTGCCACGCCAGAATTGCGCATTTCACTCGCGATGGAAATTTATGCACACCAGCGAGCACTTCCAATTTTCCAACATTCTCTCCGATCGTTCCGTCTGTTACCATTTTGTGAAATTTATTAAAAATCTCCGCCGCTTCGGCTTTTGTTTTCCCTTTGAGCATCGTGGTCATAATCGAAGCCGATGCTTTCGAAATGGCGCACCCTTTTCCCTGGAATCCAATATCAGAAATCACATCGTTTTCCAATTTCAAAAAAATCGTAATTTGGTCGCCACAAAGCGGATTGTAACCTTCCAATTTGCAGTCGGCATGCTCAATTTCCTTAAAATTTTTCGGATTTCTGTTATGTTCCAAAATCAATTGCTGATACAACTGTTGAATTTCGCTCATTGTTTTTCGCTCATCATTTGTTTTACTTCTTCGTCTTTGATTTTTTCCAAAATTTCACCAGCAAATCCGCTGATGAGTAATTGCAATGCATCTTTTTCTGAAATTCCACGACTGCGAAAATAAAATAATGCCTCGCTATCCAACTGCCCAGAAGTCGCACCGTGCGAACATTTTACATCATCTGCGTAAATCTCCAATTGTGGATTCGTCTTGATTTTTGCATTGTCCGACAACAGCAGATTGCGATTTGTCATTTGCGAATCCGTTTTCTGTGCGTCTTTTTTGACCAGCACAAGCCCATCGAAAACGCAGTGACTTTTATCACTCAGAATCGTTTTCACCAACTCTCGACTTGTGCAATTTGGAACAGCATGAATAATTTTCGATTGGCAATGATGGTGTTGATTCTCGGAACCAAAAATCAGTCCATAGAGTTCGAAATTCGCATTTTCGCCGCTCAATGTTATATCGATATCGTTTTGCGAGAATTCTGCATTTTTGGTCAAATGAAACACCGAAACGGTCGCATTTTTTTGAATGTCAAAATCCATTTTCATCGAAGATTCTCCCTTAAAAATTGTATAAACATCCAATTGTGAATTTTCTTCGGCATGAATTTGGATTGCCACATTTTTTGCATTTTTCACAGGAAAAACAACTGTTTTCTGCGTGTTATTTTCGGCAAAAATTTTCAGATTTTGCCCGCTTTTAATTGACAATTGATTATTCAATTTTCAACATTCATCGTTCGAAACCCACGAATAGCCTTCGTCCTCGAGTTTTTGCGAAAGTTCAGGACCGCCAGATTTGACAATTTTTCCATCAATCAACACATGCACAAAATCGGGTTGGATGTAATTCAGCATCCGTTGATAATGCGTAATTAAAATAAACGATCGTTCGGAATTTCTCAAAGAATTTACACCTTCAGAGACGATTTTCAGCGCATCAATATCAAGGCCACTGTCCGTTTCGTCCAAAATCGCCAATTTGGGTTCGAGCATCATCAATTGCAAAATTTCGTTGCGTTTTTTCTCGCCACCGGAAAATCCCTCGTTCACAGCGCGATGGATAAATCGCTCATCCAATCCGACTTTTTGCAATTTTTCTTTGATGATTTCCAAAAAATCAAATGCATCAAATTCTTCTTTTCCGTGATATTTTCGCACCGAATTCACCGCCGCTTGCAAAAAGGTCATATTGTTCACGCCCGGAATGACAGTCGGATATTGAAACGATAGGAAAATTCCCTCACAAGCGCGTTTTTCGGGCGACCAATCGGCGATATTTTCACCATTGAATAAGATTTCGCCGTCTGTGATTTCATACATTTCTCGCCCAGCAATGACATTGGAAAGCGTACTTTTTCCAGAACCATTCCTCCCCATAATCGCGTGTAATTCACCAGATTTTACTGACAAATTGATACCTTTTAAAATTTCTTTTCCAGCCACAGAGACGCATAAATTGTTTATTTCAATGCTGGTTGCTGGTTGCTGGTTGCTGGATTTCATTTTTCACTCCTATGGCTTGATCGTACTGATTGTATAAATTTGTTCAACTTTTTGCCAAATATTTCTGCTTGATTATGCAAATTTTTATAACTCATTTTCCCCTTCCATCTAGCATCCAGCATCATCCAACACTTCCTTCCAAACTCACTTCCATCAATTTTTGGGCTTCGACCGCAAATTCCATCGGCAATTCTTTGAAAACTTCTTTGCAAAATCCGTTGACAATCATAGAAACTGCATCTTCGGCAGAAATTCCGCGTTGTGCACAATAAAACAATTGTTCTTCGCCAATATTCGATGTTGTCGCTTCGTGCTCCATTTTTGCTGTGGAATTTTGCACATCAATCGTGGGGAAAGTATGCGCACCGCATTCATCACCAATCAAAATCGAATCGCATTGCGAAAAATTCCGCGCATTTTCGGCTTTTTTCATCATTTTTACAAGCCCACGATAAGTTTGCTGAGCCTTGCCTGCTGTAATTCCTTTGGAAATTATTGTGGATTTTGTGTTTTTTCCAATATGAATCATTTTCGTGCCCGTGTCGGCTTGCTGAAAATTATTCGTCAGCGCAACGGAGTAGAATTCACCAATCGAATCATCGCCTTGCAAAATGCAACTCGGATACTTCCAAGTAACCGCCGAGCCTGTTTCAACTTGTGTCCACGAAATTTTCGAGCGATTTCCGCGACACGCACCGCGTTTTGTTACAAAATTGTAAATTCCGCCTTTTCCGTTTTTATCGCCGGGATACCAGTTTTGCACAGTCGAATATTTGATTTCGGCATTCTCCAAAGCAACAAGTTCAACAACTGCCGCGTGAAGTTGATTTTCATCGCGCATCGGCGCTGTGCAACCCTCCAAATAACTCACATACGCACCCTCGTCAGCGATAATCAGCGTGCGTTCAAATTGTCCTGTGTTCATCGCATTGATGCGAAAATATGTCGAAAGTTCCATCGGACAGCGCACACCTTTTGGAATGTAAACAAAAGAGCCATCACTGAAAACAGCACAGTTCAACGCCGAATAAAAATTATCCGAAATAGGTACGACTGAGCCGAGATATTTTTGCACCAATTCGGGATAGTTTTTCACTGCTTCTGAAAATGAGCAAAAAATAATTCCGTGCTTTTCGAGTTCACCTTTGTAAGTTGTCGCCACCGAAACCGAATCAAAAACCGCATCCACAGCAACACCTGCGAAAATCTTCTGTTCTTCAATGGGAACACCGAGTTTTTCGTAAGTTTCGAGCAATTTGGGGTCAACCTCATCGAGCGATTTTTTATCTGGCTTTTTGGGTGCAGAAAAATAAGAAATCGCCTGAAAATCGGGTTTTTCATACTGCAACTTTGCCCAATTCGGCTCGTCCATTTTAAGCCATCTTTGATATGATTTCAATCGCCAATCGAGCAACCATTTTGGTTCATTTTTCTTCGCAGAAATTGCACGAATCACATCCTCATTCAAGCCCGGTGGCAGAGTTTCCTGCTCAATATCAGTCGAAAATCCATATTTATATTCTTCGGAAATCGCCTTTTGGACGCTTGTGTCTTGGTTCTCGATGCTGGATGCTCGGCTTTTGGCTTTTTGGTTTTTCAAATCATCAACCATAAATCTTAATTGCCAACCACTTCTTTCAAACTAATTTCGTCAAAGAAAGTCCGCATTTTTTTGTTGATTTTTTGCATCGGCGTTTTGATATTACATAAATTTTTCTGCGAACAATCCGTGTTTGTATGGCAATCCGTCAATCCGACTTCGCCTTCCAAAACCTCGAAAAATTCCGTCATATTGATTTGTTCGAGTGGCGTTTTGATTTTGTAGCCGCCATACGCACCCTTGACCGCTTCTAGAATTTCTGCTTGTGCTAATTGTTGTAGCGTTTTTGCAAGTAATTCTACAGGCAATTGATATAACTTCGCCAATTCCTTTGTCGAAATTAAATTTTTCGGTGTGAACCGTTGCATATGCGAAAGTGCAATCAGCGCGTATTCCGTTTTTCGTGTCAGTTTTAACATAATCGAGTGCCGTAATTTACAGCCATTTTTTAATTCCGACAAAATTTATCGTATTTAATTTTTACCTCGCGAATAACGAAATTTAGTCAGGAATTTCAAATTGCTTTGCGCTACATTTGGAGCCTACGAGCAAAGGCAAAAGCTTTTATCAAAGCCTAATAAATCTATTTTAGCTCACCACTCGCTAAATTTCAAACGCTGTTTTTAAACCGTCTATCATCATTTGAGCGGCGACGACCATCAATATCAGCCCCATCAAGCGCATCAAAATCCGCATTCCTGTGATGCCGACAACGCGGAAAAGTTTCGTCGCATTCGACAGGATAAAATATGCAAATGTGAGCACAAGCCAAATAGCAAAAACCGTCATCGCATAACCCAAAAGCGAATTTTGTTCACTGGTAAACAGCACAACAGCGGTAATCGAGCCGGGACCAGCAAGCATCGGAATGCCCAGCGGACTAATTCCAAAATCTTCTTTTTGTGAAGCTTCTTCTTCCTCTTTTGGCGTGTTTTTTGTGCGACTCGTTCTTGCATGTAAAAGGTCGAATCCTACTTTGAAAAAGAGCACGCCACCTACAATCCGAAAAGCATAAGTCGTGATGGAATAAATTTCAAAAATGTATTTGCCCAGCAGAGCAAAAACAACCAAAATCACGAAAGCCGTCAGAGTTCCACGGCGCGCGACGCTTTTAATTCCACTTTTTGTAAGATCCTCCGCCAACGAGATAAAAACCGGCACGCTACCAATCGGATTAACCAGCGTAAACAACGAAGTCGTAATAATCAAAAAATCCCAAACCAGCGGATGCATCACATTCTCTCTGGTTTTGAAATGCCCAAAATGGTCAAGCCATTGCTCAGCACTTGTTTTGTCGCGGCGCAGAGCAATAATCGTGCTTGTGAAAGTGGAATGTTGTCAGTAATAACTTTGCATTCGGTGTAAAATTTATGAAATGCGGCGGCAAGTTTATTCAAATAATTGCACAGCGATTGCGGCTCTAATGTTCGTTTGCAAAGTGCAATAATCTCTGGGAATTCCGATAAAATGAAAATCAGATCCAATTCTTCCGCGTGAGTCAGATGAGACAGATTACATTCCGGATTAAATGGCACATTTTTTGCCTCCGCATGCAGGAAAATATTGGAAATCCGTGCGTGTGCATATTGCAGATAAAAAACAGGATTTTCGTCCGATTGTTTCGTTGCAAGCGCCAAATCAAAATTCAAATGCGAATTCATCGCTCGCATCAAAAAAAAGTAACGCACCGCATCGGAACCAACCAAATCAACCAAATCGTCCAAAGTTACAAATTGGGCTTTTCGCGTGCTCATTTTGACTTTTTGCCCGTCTCTTGTGAATGTAACAAATTGATGAATTGCAACACGAATATGCTCCGTGCTTAAATTGAGCGATTGCAATCCGGCAAGAACATCAGGATAGGTCGCCGAATGATCCGCACCAAACACATCAATAATTACATCATAATTTCGATTAATTTTTTCAATGTGATAAGCGATATCTGGCAGTCGGTAAGTCGGCTCTCCGTTACTTCGGACGATTACACGATCCTTTTCGGCACCAAACTCTGTGGCTTTGAACCAAATTGCACCGTCTTTTTCGTAAAGATATCCACTTTTTTTCAATCCGTACAGTGCGTCGTCAATTTTCCCTTTTTCATATAATTCATTTTCGTTGAAAAAAGAATCGTGAAAAATCCCTATGCGGCGCAATGAAATTTTAATAGTCTCAAAAACTTTGTTTTCAGCAGTGTCTTGAAAAATTTTATTCTCAGGTTGATCCTCGAATTTTCTTCCGTTTTGATCGGCAATCTTCGATGCAATTTCTCGGATATAATCGCCTTGATAGCATTCGTCCGGGAATTCGACATCTTTCCCAATTTGTTGCAGATAGCGATAATACACCGAAGTCCCCAAAATCCGCATCTGTTTTCCAGCATTGTTGAAATAATATTCACGCTCCACCGAGTAGCCGTTCCATTCCATGATTCGTGCAATCGTATCGCCGAGCGCAGCACCACGACCATGTCCCACAGTCAGCGGTCCTGTCGGATTTGCGGATACAAATTCCACTTGGCACGTTTTGCCGTCTCCTGTTGATAATTTTCCGTACTCGTTTCCCAACTGCTGAATGACGTGAATTTCATTTTGGAGAATGGTTTCGGAAAGTGTAAAATTGATAAAACCCGGTGGCGCAATTTCAATTTTTTCGATGCCTTCGATTTTTCCAAAATTCTTTGTGATTTCCCTTGCGATTTCCAGCGGATTGCGCTTAAGTTGCTTGGTTAGAACCAGTGCAACATTTGTAGCAAAATGTCCATGTTTGCCCTGTTGGGAACGTTCGATAAAAAAATCTATTGATGGAAAGCCGCACTTAGAAAGCGCAACTTTCACCGCACGAAAAATACTATCCTTCATCGGCAGAGATTGTTTCCGTTTTTGCATCTGCCCAAAGTCCCTCCAAATTGTAAAAATCTCTTATTTCCGTTTGGAAAACATGAACGATCACATCCACGAAATCTATTAAAATCCAAGAATTATATTCGGTACCTTCTACATTCCAAGGCTTCTGAGTGGCGGACATTTCATCTCTAATATGATTGGAAATTGCTTTGACTTGAATATCTGTCGGCGCAGAGCAAATCACAAAATAATCCGTCAAAGACGATAAAGACCGAAGGTCAAGAATACAAATGTTTTCTGCTTTTTTTTCTGAAGCAAGCGATGCTAATTGTCGCGCTAAATCATGAGAATGGTTCAAATTGGCGTTAATTATTTACTGCAAAAAAAGCCGCATCGTCGCCCAGTATCAGCCGACAAAAATACATGCTCCCTGGCGGACGTTTTTCCATCATAACTTGAGTAGCATCCAGCTGCAAAAAAGAACGCAATTCCTCAACGCTGTGTGGATCAACAGAATAATCAATAATTACAGTTTTGCCATAGTTTTTCCGATCTGCATTTTCAGGCTTACCGATCGTAAAATCGGTTTTTGATTCAATAATTTCTTTGTAGTGCGCGGCAAAGCCCTGCTTACTTGTTCCATTGCGCAGATCTAATGAATAGACTCTTTGCAACAAAGTGGGCTGTTGTTCTTGTTTATTGTTTGCCTGATTTTGCGCCTTAATCGTCGCGTCGGATGTTTTGTCCAATTCTGCTTTTTCAATCACCGCATTAATTGCCGGAATGCCAATATCAACGCCTTCGCCGGCGACATCGTTCGGCTGTTGAATTGGTTCGCGAACAAAATTCCAAATAAACGCCACTAAAATGACGCAAAGAGCGATGATAGTTAAATTTAGCGCTAAATCTCTGATGCCACCCAAAAAGGCTGATTTACCTCTTCTGTTTTTCATAGACCGTTTTCTCCTGTATTTTGTTTTGTTCTGATGAGCAATGATGAATTGCGATTGATTGAAAAAGACAAGCGAAAATTATTTCCATTATTATAAATCAAAGTGCTGTTCCACAAGACTGGAAATCCATTTTGCGCTGTATTCAAAAACGGGGATTGTATTAAGCCGATTTGATTTTCAAACCGCCAATGGTAACTAATTTGATAATTAAGCACG
>JADHUZ010000022.1 GCA_016784265.1 Fidelibacterota bacterium | reverse complement strand
GCCTCACAGTTGAAAGTTTCTATTATCTCAACTCTGGAATCATCTATGAGAGAGGTTTCTTCCGATAATTTATCTCTGTTTTATCAAGATGTTTCTAGCAGGACAACATCAGAAGTTAATCAGGATGTGAGTGGAATCGAAATCGTGAAAAAAGAAAGTTTTGAGAAGCATTACTATGTCTATGCTGTGCTGGATAAGGAAAAATATTTATCAGGTTTGCGCACAGAATTGAAGATAATATCTGATAAAATAACTGGTTTATCCAATGCCGCAAATGATTTTTTAAATGAAGGAAAAATATTTGCCGCTCTGGATAATTACACTGACGCAAATAATGAGATTGTAGAATTTGAATCGAAACTTATTTTTTATAATTCGCTGTCAACATCTCCGTTTACCGATTCCAATTCACTGACTCCTTCTGATATAATTTCAAAGATTAGAAATTTGTTAGAGAGCATTCGTATTAATGTTATTTCCGGAGATAATCAATCGGGAAAAATCGGAGCGATGTTACCAGAACCAGTTGTTTTTAATGTTATTTATAAAAATCTAAAATCGAAGGAAGCGATTCCCATTTCTGATATTCCCGTTGTTGTTCAGTATGAAGATAAAACGGTTATAGAAAAAACCAGATCAGACGATGCTGGAAAATTTGAGATATATGCAACCGTTATAACTGAAAGTAAAAAAAGTGGCAAAATCATTGCGAAATTAAATTTGCATCGTTTTCCTTCCATGTATAAAAAATATTTGGAAAAAGTCAATGCTAAGGTAATGTTCACACCGATTGAGCATATTCCTGTTGCTTTTGATATTCATATTGTTGATGAAGATAATAATAAAGTTGAAAGAGTGGAAACTCAGATTGCAAAGAATGTTGAAAAATTTGGGTATTTTATTTCTCCGAAAGCCGAATTATCTCTCGATGGAAAAATAGAAATATCTGACATCAAGACCACTGAGGGGAAAAACGGAATTCAATACTTAGTAAATTCAGAATTATCGTTATTTATGGTAGTAAAATCAACCGGAGAAAAAGTTGCGAGTTATGAAACTTCAGGCAAGGGATTAGGTAAAAATGAAAAGGATGCACTGAAAAAATCCTATCAGAAGTTAAAATTAAAAAAGAAAAAACTTGCAGATATGTTGTCAGAGGCTGAATATGCGCTGGAAATGGTTTTTCAAAATAAATCGAATGAAAACTATGAAGAAGCTATGTTTTTGTACAATCAGGGTAAATTGAAAAAATCTGTTAAATATTTTTCAATTGTTACGCACGGTGCTAATGTTGGGTTGGCATTGGAAAAAATACGATCTGCCCAGAAACAACTGCGCGAGATTGAAGAAGCAAGACTCAAGAGAATACAAGAAGAAAAAGATAAACTTCACGATTAGGTTCACCCCCTTCCCCCTGGTTAAAAGCGATTCTTCGGAGTTGCCTTTTTTGTTTTTCCAAACGGGAATTATGTTTATTCCCTATTCATTTTCACAAACGATTCTTCTTGAATTTTATCAATAACCGCCGTAATTTAATGGCACTATGTTATCAACACAACGGAAAAAAACCGATGCCTAAGCCATTAACGCGCCTAATTGATATTCTGAATTGGATTACCACACATTTTGACCAAATTGGGATCGAGAGTCCTCGTCGAAATGCCGAATGGTTAATTGAGCACGTTCTAAATATCCCGCGTTTGGAACTGTATCTTCAATTTGATCGTCCGCTATCTATCGAAAATCGGAATCAATTGAGAACGATGGTTCGACAGCGCGCCGCCGGTGTGCCGATACAGCAGGTCGTTGGATATGCGGAATTTTATGGCTTGAAAATAATCGTAACACCAGACGTAATGATTCCTCGCCAGGAGACGGAAATTTTAGTCGAGAAAATCCTGCAAAATCACCCGAATGCAAAAACCATTTTGGATATTGGTACCGGGTCGGGATGTATTGCAATTGCGCTGGGGAAAAATTTGCCGAATTGCAAAATGTTTGCAGTGGATATCGAGCGCTCTGCCATCGCAGTGGCACAGAAAAACGCCGAAACCAATGGTGTTGAAATTCAGTGGGATTGCCAAAATATTTTCCAGTGGGAACCGGAAAACAAATTCGATATTATCGTTTCCAATCCACCGTATATTGCGCACGAAGAATCCCAAAATCTTCCACAGGAAGTTAGAGACCACGAGCCAGCGCTGGCATTATTTGCAGATAAAGATGGACTTCAGTATTATCCGCGTCTGGCAGAAATTTCTGCAGAATTTTTACATGATGGCGGAGTGCTCTGGGTGGAAATTGGCGGTGAACATCATGTGGAGCCTGTGCAGAAATTTTTTGAGCATGCCGGGCTTTTGAACGTAGAAATTTTTTTTGACCTTACAGGTATTCCAAGGATTATGAAAGCGGAAAAATCTACGACACCTCAAAGCAAAGATTAAATTGTTTGGCATGATTAAAATTGTGCGCCCGCTTAATGTGGTTATCGGGTTTTTGTCTGCTTTCGTTGTCGCCGCTGTTGCCAATATTTCAATATCGCCCGATATTGTCCTCTCTGGGCTTGCAATCGGATTTTTTATCGGAGCAGGTAACGCAATAAATGATTTCTACGACTTTGAAACCGACTGTCTGAATCATCCCAAAAGGCCGCTTCCATCTGGTTTAATTTCAAAAAAAACGGCGTTGCTGATTTCGTGGATTTTGTTCGGTTGTGGATTTTTTACCGTTTTTATGATGTCGAATTTTTATCTGCCGTTTGGAATTGCGTTGTTCGCATTTGCTGTTTTGATTGCCTATTCACGATGGTGGAAAAAAACGGTGCTCATCGGGAATTTTGCTGTCTCCGCACTATTGGGATTGGCTTTTGTTTTTACCGGCGCTTCTATCGGCGATATTGCGCCCACTTTACCGCCGGCATTTCTGGCATTCGGATTAACCATAATTCGCGAAATGGTAAAAGATTTGCAGGATTATGATGGAGATATTTCCGCAAAGATGAAGACTCTGCCGATTGTGATGGGCAAAGGTTTTTCGATTAGATTGATACATTTTTTCAGCATTGTTTTTGTGCTGATTTCTCCGCTACCGTTCTTTTTAAAAATTTATGATCAATTTTATTTTGGAATTTTGATTTTTGGTGTCATTTTCCCGTTACTTTTCCTTAATTTTTCGATGCTGAAACACGGCGAAAAAACCGATTTGAATTTTTTCTCCGGCTTGCTCAAATTGAGCATAATTGCAGGGCTGGTGGCTGTGTTTTTTGGAAAAACAAATCAAGGATACTGAGGAGAATTTTAATTGACCACATTCGTTCATCTTCATGCGCATTCGGATTTTAGCCTGCTTGACGGTGCCGCTCGCATTGATAGCATCATAGAATCTGCCCAAAAAAACAATATGTCGGCTGTGGCACTTACAGAACATGGCAATTTATTTTCTGCGATCGAGTTTTACAAAAAAGCGAAAAAAGCAAATATCAAACCGATTCTCGGGTGCGAAGTTTATGTGGCAAAAGGAAGTCGATTCGATAGAACGCCAAGAAAATCTGGCGGTTTTCCTTATCATCATCTCACTCTTCTTGTGCAAAACGAGCAGGGCTATCATAATCTGATTCGGTTGGTTTCAATGGGTTATCTCGAAGGCTTTTACTATCGTCCGCGTGTAGATTACGAATTGCTCGAAAAATACAGCGATGGATTAATTTCTCTTTCCGGTTGTATGAAATCCGTCGTTTCCGAGGCACACATTCAGTATGGATATGACAAGGCGAAAGAAGAAGCGTTGCAACTTTCCAGAATTTTTCCCGATAGATTTTTTCTCGAAATTCAAAATCACGGCATGCCAGAGCAGAAAATCATCTGCGAGGGAAATATCCGTTTATCACAGGAAGTTGGTATTCCAATAGTTGCCTCAAATGACTTTCATTATATTGATAAATCCCACGCGAGCGCGCACGATGCTATGATTTGTATTGGCATGGGAAAAGATATCGAGGATATCAATAGAATCCGCTACCATGGTGAAGAATTTTATCTTAAAACGGCGGAAGAAATGCTTGATTTATTTCCCGAAACGCCGGAAGCAATTGAGAACACGCAAAAAATTGCAGATATGTGCAATCTTGAAATTGATACAAAAACCTATCATTTGCCCAATTTCGAGATTCCAGAAGATTCTCATATTGAAAGTTCAGAAGAATATCTTGTGCAATTGGTTTGGGAAGGCGCAAAAAACAGATATTCTGAAATTGACGAAAATCTTACACAGCGAATCGAAAATGAACTCTCCGTGATTAATGCCATGGGATTCTCCGGATATTTTTTAATCACGGCGGATTTTGTAAAATACGCCAGAAACCATCAAATCGCCGTTGGCCCGGGCAGAGGCTCGGCGGCTGGTAGCGTTGTTGCATATTGCTTGGAAATCACAGAAGTTGATCCGATTAAATATGGTCTGATTTTTGAACGATTTTTAAATCCTGATCGTATCAGTATGCCGGATGTGGATATTGATTTTTGTTACGAACGCCGGCAGGAAGTCATTGATTACATCAAGAAAAAATATGGCGAAAATGCAGTTTCTCAGATAATTACATTTGGCACAATGAAAGCGCGTGCGGTAATTCGAGATGTTGGGCGAGTCTTAAAACTCAGTTATGGAGAAGTAGATAAAATTGCCAAAATGATTCCGTTTGGAATAGACGTTACATTAAAAACTGCCTTCGAGCAAAATCCCGAACTGAAAGAAATTGAGAAAACATCTCCGAAACACAAACAACTTATGGACTATTCGCACGTTCTTGAAGGAATGGCACGACACGCTTCCACTCATGCCGCCGGAGTTGTCATAGCACCCGGGGATATTTTGGATTATGCACCGCTTTACAAATCATCGCAATCAGGGGACATCACGACGCAATGGGATATGAAAAGTTTGGAGACAGTGGGATTGCTCAAGATGGATTTTTTAGGCTTGCGCACGTTGACAGTTTTGGATCGTACAGTACAAGCGATTAGAGAAAATGGCGATGAAATTCCTCTTAATTTGAATCAACTTCCGTTAGATGACAAAAAAGTTTACGAACTTTTCACCAAGGGATACACAATTGGGATATTTCAGTTTGAATCTTCTGGAATGCGAGAGTGTCTCAGAAAATTGAAGCCGACCGAAATTGAAGATTTGATTGCGATGAATGCACTTTATCGTCCGGGTCCAATGCAGAACATTGATGAGTTTATCGCACGGCGGCACGGGAAAAAGCAAATCAAAGTAATTCATGAGAGATTGAAACCGATTTTGGAGAACACATACGGGATTATTGTGTATCAGGAGCAGGTGATGCAAATTGCTCACGAAATCGGCGGTTTTACCTTGGCAAAATCAGATTTGATGCGCCGCGCGATGGGCAAAAAATTGAAGAAGGAAATGAAAACCTATCGAAAAGAATTTATCGGTGGTGCTCAAAAAAACGGATTAACGAAAACGCAAGCAGGGAAAATCTTTGATCTTTTGGAAAAATTCGCTGAATATGGATTCAACAAAAGCCATTCTACTGCCTATGCGCTTTTGGCATATCAATCCGCGTATCTAAAAACTTATTTCCCATCTGAATTTATGGCGGCAAGTTTGACTAGTGAAATGTATGATTCCGACAGAATTTTCAAATTAACAAATGAATGCAGAATAATAGGATTAAAACTGGATTCGCCTGATGTAAACAGAAGTGCTGTTGGATTTTTTGCGGATAGCAAGGTGATTTATTTTGGATTGAATGCCATTAAAAATGTCGGCAAAAAAGCGGCGCTATCCATTGTGGAGCAACGAGAAAAAGATGGAAAATATAAATCGCTTTTTGATCTTTGTAAACGCGTGGATCTGCGATTGGTTAATAGGCGTGTTTTAGAAAGTCTAATTTGCGCCGGTGCGCTGGATAGTTTGCCGGGCAATCGAGCGCAGAAATTGCAATCGCTGGAAACGACGCATTCTTCAGCACAGATCTATCAACAGAATAAAGATGCTAATCAGTTCGATTTATTTGGCGGTGGAAGTGTTTCTGAGGAAATAATTGCTGAACCAGAACTTCCGAATGTTCCTGATTGGAAAGAATCCGAAAGGCTCAGTAGAGAAAAAGCAGTCATCGGCTTTTATCTGACCGGACATCCGCTTGATACGTACGAAGAAGATATTCAGACGTTTTGTAATTATGGAGCAACAGAAGAACAGGAGAAAAGTAATCCGGAAAATGTGAAAACGGCAGGCGTGATTCAAGATGTAAAAATCCATCAAGATCGGAAAAACAATCCGATGGCGTTTGTAACTTTGGAAACAATTCGAGGGTTGTGCGAAATCATGGTTTTTTCTGAAACTTTCCAGAAATATCGTCATTTGATTGAGCCGGACGCAAAACTTTTTGTGCAAGGGAAATCTTCCAATCGTGACAAATCTATGAAAATTATGGCAGATCAGTTCATTCCGCTGGATGATATTAGGAAGCAACTTGCGCGTCGTCTTTTTGTTCGGTTGGATCCAAAGGCAATCAAGCCAGATGTTATTTCGGAATTCCGAAATTTAGCTGGTGATTTTCATGGAAATTGCGAAGTGATTTTTCGACTAATCGAGGAAGAAAATTCGCAACAAAACATCCGAAGTAAAACAGTGCGAGTGTTTCCTCATAGAAAATTAATGTCCCAATTGCGCAACACTTACGGAAAGAAAAATGTTTGGTTTACATAAATGATTGTTGTTTTGCAAAGAGTAAAAAATGCGTCGGTAGAAGTGGATGGCGAAATTATTGGGAAGACTGGGAAAGGATTTCTGATTTTACTTGGCATTGAAGATGGGGATAGCGATTCGGAGATAGAATTTCTTGCGCGAAAAACAGCAGAAATACGAATTTTTAGGGATGAATCTGGAAAAATGAATCGTTCTCTTGCGGATGTGGATGGTTCGGCATTGGTTGTGAGTCAATTCACGCTCTGCGCAGATTGGATTAAAGGCAGGCGTCCGAGCTTCATTCGTGCGGCAAAACCTGAGGTCAGCAAGCCGATGGTTGCTCAATTTATCGCAGAATTACAGGTGCGCGGAATTCATACAGAAACTGGAAAATTTGGTGCGATGATGGATGTTGCGCTTGTCAACGATGGTCCCGTGACTGTCGTGATGGATTCCAAAATGAAAAAGGCATAAGGCGCAGTGGCAGAGTGTTAATTGATGAGTTAAAAACGCTTTTTGCTAATAAAAGGGAGGAAAAATGAATAGACCCATTCGAATTATTTTGGCAAAGCCGGGATTGGATGGTCATGATCGAGGTGCGAAAGTTTTGGCGGCGGCATTCCGTGATGCCGGGATGGAAGTGATTTATCTTGGATTGCGGCAGACACCGGAAATGATTGTTGATGCCGCGATTCAAGAAGATGCAGATGTAATAGCTCTTTCGATTCTTTCTGGCGCGCACATGACGATTTTCCCACGCGTGCTGGATTTTATGAAGAAAAATGAATTGGGCGATGTGTTGCTCACAGGCGGTGGAATTATACCAGAAAAAGACATGGAAACGCTCAAAAAAAAGGGCGTAGGAAAATTGTTTGGTCCGGGCACACCGACAAACGAAGCGATTGAATATATTTCCAAATGGGTAAGCGAGAATCGTCGATGAAACACGAAAAAATTATTCAAGAATTAAAACAAAAACGAGAAAAATCCCTTCTCGGCGGTGGGGAAAAACGGATTGAATCTCAGCACGCGAAAGGCAAATTAACAGCGCGCGAAAGATTGGAATTGCTTTTGGATCCGGGAAGTTTTGAAGAAATTGGTGCTCTGGTTCTCCACCGCTCCAAAGATTTTGGGTTGGAAAAACAGCGATTTTTGGGCGATGGCGTTGTAACCGGATACGGAACAATTGACGGACGTCCCGTGTATGTTTTCAGCCAAGATTTCACGGTGTTTGGTGGTTCACTTTCAGAAGCATTCGCAGAAAAAATCTGTAAAATTATGGATTTAGCTGCAAAAACAGGCGTGCCAATTATCGGACTGAATGATTCCGGTGGCGCTCGAATTCAGGAAGGAGTTGTTTCGCTTGCAGGTTACGCCGATATCTTTCTGCGAAATACGATTTACAGCGGTGTGATTCCGCAAATTTCCATCGTAATGGGTCCATGCGCCGGTGGCGCAGTTTATTCTCCAGCAATCACCGACTTTACGATTATGGTGAAAAAGACGAGTTATATGTTTGTTACGGGTCCAAGTGTCGTGAAAACGGTAACGCACGAGCAGGTAACTTCCGAAGAATTGGGTGGAGCGATGATCCATGCATCCAAATCCGGTGTGGCACATTTTGCTTGCAACAATGAAGCCGAAGCGCTGGAAACGGTTCGCAAACTGCTAACTTACATCCCGCTCAACAATCTGGATGATTCGCCGAAAACGGAATGTACGGATCCAATTGACAGAGCAGATTCCATTTTGGATGAAATTATTCCTCAAAGCGACAATAAACCTTACGATATGCACGATGTAATTCGGCATGTCATGGACGAAAATTCGTTTTTGGAAATTCATGCGGATTATGCATTGAATATTGTTTGTGGTTTCGGACGATTAGATGGAAGAAGTGTTGGGATTATCGCCAATCAACCTGCGCATTTAGCGGGTTGTTTGGATATTAGTGCTTCGGTGAAAGCGGCGAGGTTTGTGCGATTTTGTGATGCGTTCAATATCCCGCTTGTCGTGTTCGTGGATGTACCAGGATTTTTGCCGGGCACGAATCAGGAATGGGGCGGAATTATCAAACATGGTGCAAAATTGTTGTATGCTTTTGCGGAAGCGACGGTGCCCAAAATTACGGTTATCACGAGAAAAGCCTACGGTGGTGCTTATGACGTGATGAATTCCAAACACATCCGTGCGGATATGAATTTTGCATGGGTAACCGCTAAAATTGCTGTGATGGGTGCTCAAGGCGCTGCGGAAATTATTTTTAAAAAAAATATCAGAGAATCTGCCGAGCCGGAAAGGGAACTTGCAGAAAAAACAGCCCAATATGAAGATAAATTCGGGAATCCGTACATTGCGGCTGAGCGTGGATATGTGGATGAAGTTATTCTTCCGCATCAGACTCGGGAGAAGTTGATTAAAGCATTGGAGATTTTAGAAACAAAAGTAGATATAAATCCCAAGAAAAAACACGGAAACATTCCACTGTAGGAGGAAATATGGATTTTTTTAAAATTGACAATCTAAAACAATTCGTTCAAGAAAACCCCGAATCAATTCTTTTTGCACGACTCGGAGACGAATTACTCAAATCCGGGAAAATCGTGGAAGCAATTTCTATCTGTGAATCTGGGACAAAAACCAATCCTGATTATGCGCCTGGATTTTTTGTTTTAAGTCTTGCATACCGTCGGCTTAGACGAAAGGGAGATGCCGCAAATGCAATGAAACAGGCGGTCTTGTTGGATCCGAATTATCGCCGTTTGACAGTTGACGATTTGCAATCCCAAAAACCATCAAGCAAAAAAAGCAAGAAACCAGAGAAGAAACCGAAATCAAATCCTAAAAAAGAAGCAAAGACGAAATCAAAAAAAGCCCCCAAACCTGCTTCAAAAGAGGCATCACCAAAACCCAAAGAAGAACCAAAAAATGTCCCAGAAGAGGTAACTCCCGTTCCGATGAATATTACAGCGCGAATGGCGACAATGACGATGGTCAATATTTTGCAACAGCAGGGGAATTTGAAAGAAGCGTTGCAAGTGCTTGAAATGATGAAAAACAAAAAAAACGCGAATGTGAATCTAATACAGAAAAAAACCGAAGAAATCCAAAATCTTTTATATGAGTCAGAAAAATCGTAAAAAACTTCCGCATCTTAATGTGTCTGCTGGCATAATCCGCAAAGGTGAAAAAATCTTGATCGCACAGCGTGCCACGGCTGATGTTTTTGGTAATTTATGGGAATTCCCTGGCGGCAAGCAGGAAGAAGGAGAAACTCTAAAAGAATGTTTGCACCGTGAAATTTTGGAAGAATTGGGCGTG
>JADHUZ010000021.1 GCA_016784265.1 Fidelibacterota bacterium | reverse complement strand
TAAGTGTAGATTTAGTGGATTTCTCCGCAAGCATGATCAAAGTTTTTGGCAAGGGAAGCAAGGAACGGATGGTGCCATTTGGCAATTTTGCAAAAACAGCGCTTCTGAAATATCTTAAAATTCGCAACGATCGTTTCCATGAAAATATAAGTCGTTTATTTTTGAGCAAAAATGGAGCACCTATTTCGGTACGCCAAATTTTTAACAGAATCAAGAGACATCTACAAATTGTTTCTGATGGATCTAATGTATCGCCACATTCTTTGCGCCATACATTTGCTACACATTTAATCAATAATGGTGCCGACCTTCGAGCAGTGAAGGATCTTTTAGGGCATGAAAATCTATCAACGACGCAGATTTATACACATCTACGATTTGATAGGTTGCAAAAAGTGTATAATCAAGCTCATCCGAGAGCAAAATAAAAAAGAAAGGAAAAACATGGATATTCAAGTTCGAGCCGATAATTATCACATATCAGAATATGTGGAAAAACAAGCGAAGGAAGCTGCAAATAAATTGGCGAAACGTTTCAGTCACATTACAAATTGCGAGTTTATTTTGTCAACAAAAGAGCAATCTCATTCTTGCGAATTGATTGTTTTGGTGCCTGGAGAAACCTATTTTGCCCAGTCGAGCCATGAACTTATGCCGAATGCTATAAGTTTAGCAATCCCAAAAATGGAAAAACAACTGGAACGATATAAATCCAGATATAAGGGATAGCACTGATTAGCACAAAAGCATCATTTCGGGTTGGTATTTTCAGCCTGATTGCTATTATTTCCGTCTTTGGATTTTTTCTTTATCGAACGGACTGGGGAGAATCACAAAAAACAATCACAGCTGTTTTTTCTCAATCAGGTGGTGTAAAACAGGGAGATTCTATTTTATTTTCCGGGATTTCCGTTGGTGCTGTTCAAGATGTAATTTTGCTGGGAGATGGTTCTGTTCGAATGAATCTTTCAATTCGGTCGGATATTGACATTTATCGAAATGCCGTGATCCGAGTCCAATCTTTTGATTTGCTTGGTGGCATGATGTTGACGATTGATCCCGGTTCAAAAACGGCGGGAAAAATTCCAGATAATTTTATTATTCAGGGAAAAATTCCAAAAAACGGCGGTTCGATGGTGCAGGAAGCGAAAAGTCTCGTTAGCGATTTTAAAATTATTCTCGAAAAATTAGATCAATCTATTGCCAATATTGATCAAATGATGGTGGAGCAATTTGCACCGGTTCTTATCCATTTGGATAAAGTTTCTACCGATGCGGAAGAATTGTTAAAAATTGCAAAAGCTTATTCTGATAAAATCCAAAAATTGGAAGAGAAAACAGGCGTTAATTTCGTTGACAGGACGGATGACTTGCTTGCAGATATGAAAACTGTTGTGAATGAAATTGAGCGTGTGATTTTCGAAGTAAAACAGGAAGGAAGTCCGTTGCATAAAATGGTGTTGAGCGATTCACTTTACAATCAGATTCAGCGCACAATATCGGCGGCGGATTCACTTATTTGGGATATTCAAAATAATCCACAGCATTATCTCGAAAATTTGGATGTCAAAGTGAAGTTGTTTAATTTTGGTGACGACGAATGAGAGAGGTTCTCTCCAACTGAAAAAAAGGAAATTGAATGAGAAAATATTTATTTACATCGGAATCGGTAACAGAAGGACATCCTGATAAAGTTTGTGATGCGATTTCAGATGCGATTTTGGATAATCTTTTAAGTCAAAATAAACTGGCACATGTTGCATGTGAAACTCTTGTTACAAAAGGAATGGTAGTCGTTACTGGTGAAGTGAAAATAGATACTGGATTCGCAGATATTGAACGAATAGTAAAAAATACACTTCATGAAATTGGTTATACCGATTCAAGTTTTGGAATGGCTTACGACGAAGTTCGTGTGATTTCTACGATTCACCATCAAAGCGAAGATATTGACCTTGGTGTTAGTCGTGAAGACAATGGGGAGCAAGGTGCTGGCGATCAAGGAATGATGTTTGGTTTTGCATGCGATGAAACCAAAGAATTGATGCCGATGCCGATTCAAATTGCACATCGTTTGACAGAGCAACTCGCCAAAGTGAGAAAAGACAAAGATTTGGATTGGTTGCGTCCTGATGGAAAATCGCAAGTTTCTGTTGAATATGAAGATTTTACGCCGATACGAGTTAAAAAAGTAGTCATCGCCGCACAACATGAGGATATGATTGAAAAGTACGAATCGGACGATAAAGTTGGCAAATTCATTTTTGAAGAAATTAAAAAATATGTCATTTTGCCTGTTTTAAAACAATTTGAAATTCCGTTTGATGAAGATTTTACAATCAACGGAACAGGAAGATTTGTGAAAGGCGGCCCAGAAGCCGATGCTGGATTGACAGGGCGAAAAATTATTGTGGATACTTACGGTGGAATGGGACGACACGGCGGCGGTGCATTTAGCGGAAAAGATCCATCAAAAGTGGATCGTTCCGGTGCGTATATGGCGCGATACATCGCGAAAAATTTGGTTGCTGCAAAATTGGCAAAACGCATAGAAATTCAACTCGCTTATTCTATCGGAATCGCCGAGCCAGTTTCTGTGAATGTGGATAGTTTTGGAACTGGCATTGTTTCTGATGAAAAACTGGAAGAAATTGTTCGTTCGGAATTCACGCTCAAGCCGGCAGAAATTATTAGAAAACTCGATTTACTTCGTCCGATTTACAAAGAAACAGCGGCTTATGGACATTTTGGACGCGAAAAATTTCCTTGGGAAAATACGGACAAAGCGGACGATTTGCGCCAAAAATACGCAAAAAATGGAGTGAAATAATGGATAATAATTTTACAGATTTCAAAGTAGCAGATATCAAATCGTCAGATTTTGGACGCAAGGAAATCCAAATTGCCGAAGTTGAAATGCCCGGTTTGATGGCTTTGCGGGAGGATTATGTGCAACAAAAACCTCTTGCGGGAGCCAGAATCTCCGGCAGTATTCACATGACAGTCCAAACGGCAGTTTTAATTGAAACGCTCGTAAAATTGGGCGCAGAAGTGCGTTGGTCGAGTTGCAATATTTATTCGACACAAGATCACGCCGCCGCGGCAATTGCCGAACAAAACATTCCTGTTTTTGCTTGGAAAGGTGAAACTGAAGAGGAATATTGGTGGTGCGTCGAACAAACTTTGAAATTTGGCGATGGATTGGGTCCCAATTTGCTACTCGACGATGGCGGCGATTTAACGAAAGTCGTGTTGGAAAAATATCCACATTTGATTTCTGAAATCAAAGGAGTTTCGGAGGAGACGACGACAGGTGTACATCGTTTGTATGATTTGTTTCGTGATGGGAAATTACCATTTCCAGCAATAAATGTGAATGATTCGGTTACGAAATCGAAATTTGACAACAAATATGGCTGTCGCGAATCTCTCGCCGATGGCATTAAACGCGGCACCGACGTGATGGTGGCTGGAAAAACAGTTGTCATTGCTGGTTACGGTGATGTTGGCAAGGGTTGTGCGCAATCAATGGATGGATTTGGTGCGCGCGTTTTGATTACCGAAATTGATCCAATTTGTGCATTACAAGCAGCGATGGAAGGGTTTCAAGTTATCACGATGGATGATGCTTGCAAAGTGGCGGATATTTTCGTAACTGCAACAGGTTGCTGCGATGTGATTACCGGTGAGCACATGCGAAAAATGAAAAATAATGCGATTGTCTGCAATATTGGTCACTTTGATTCGGAAATAGAAGTTGCTCATCTCGAAAGTTCTGCCGATATTCAAGAGGAAAATATCAAACCGCAGGTGGATAGATTTGTGTTCCCGGATGGGCATGGAATTATTTTGCTATCACGCGGGAGACTTGTTAATTTGGGAAATGCGACTGGGCATCCATCTTTTGTGATGTCAACTTCGTTTGTTAATCAAGTATTGGCGCAAATTGGACTATGGAAAGGTGAATTTGAAATCGGCGTTCATGTCCTACCTCGTCATTTGGATGAGAAAGTGGCAAAATTGCATCTTGAAAAATTGGGAATTAAACTGACAAAATTAACCGACAAGCAAACGGAATATCTGGGAATTTCCAAAGAAGGACCGTTTAAATCGGAATTTTATCGGTATTAAAAAAAATCTTTTAATGTGATGGATAAGCAGAGTAAATTCTCAGCCGTGAGGATTAGTAAAAAACAGATAATTCCGCTGATATTCTTGTTTGCTTCGTTGAGTTGCGATACGAAAATCACATTGGAACCTCCGGAATTACCTGCATGGAACACGACGTTGACGTTTCCACTGATTGATGGATATTATCCGGTTTGTGATCTTTTGAACGATTCGACACTCGATTCTACGAATGCAGGCTTATTAGAATTACGAATTTCTGAAGATTTGGAGCCACTTGCGGTGAATGATTCCCTATTTTTCATAGAAGTACCGCCGTTTTCCGTTGTTGATCCTGTTAATTTTGGCGAGGCTGCGGTAGATTCTGCAATCGAGAGTCCTACTTGGACCGGATTTGAGGAACTGAATTTTTCATTTTCTTCGATTAGTGGATCTTATGAAGAGACGGAAGGCACAATTGCATTCAGCTCTTCGCCGGAATCTGATGAGACTGATTTTCCCAACCTAAACGATGCTGTGGAAAAAGTTCGTGTCGAGTCTGGTAATTTGCATATTTTTGCAGAAAATTATTTTCCTGTTACGATTCGTGCTTTGGATATAACTTTTTTGGATTCTGAAGGCGAAGAATTGGGTGACGTTCATGTCAATCACGCAATTGCTCCCGGTGTAGATATTACTGGCCTCGAGATGCCTGAGTCTGGCCATTATTCAAAAAGCAATGAACTAAACGCATCTATTCAGATTAGCGATCAGTATTTGACAGACGTGATGGCATGGAAAATAACTGGATTTTACGATACAAGTTATGACACAAGCGGCGTTAAAGAATATTATGCACTAGATCCAGATGATTATGCTGATTCTACTTTCAGGGTTTCAATTTGGTTGACAGATGTTGTAGCGTCGTCGGCTTTTTACTCGGAATTTGAAAACATCGAATCGCACCAAGACACAATCGTTTTTCCTATCGAATCACCAATTGGCAGTGAATTTATTAATGGACATATCGAAAGTGGTTCAGTAAATTTCGAGATTGAAAATCAAACGCCGTGGGATTCCCCAACCCATATTGAATTTTTGCAAATCACGGAACACGCTAATATTGCTACGGATATTTTTGAATTAGACTCTGTGATTTCACCTTACGAAAATGTTGTGTTAGAGGCAGATTTATCGGATTATTGGGTGTATGATAAGAACGCTCCTACTGCAGTGTTGGATACGATGGTTATAGTTTTCGCGAGTAATATCACTGTTGAATTGCCTGCTGAAATTTTTCGAACGGATCATTATCTTATTCAGCCAACAGGCACATTTACAATAAATTTGGATCGCATTCGAGCGAATTTCCAGCAAGAATTCCAACCAATTTCGAAAAAATTAGATGAATTTCCTGTTGAATTTTCGGGAATTCATTTTAAAACCGCTGAATTGAGAATATCTCTTCAAAATCAGGTTAGCGTGCCAACCTTTCTGACGCTGGATATGTGGGGGCAAAATCTGACAACTGGTGATATCGCTACACATCTCATGGAAAACCGTCCATTAAATTATCCACCATTTTCAGATACGCTTTCTTGGGCTGATACCACTGTGATTGATACAATTTCGGAATTTCTATCTATCGCACCGGATTCCATTGTAGTGCAACCGATTGTAAACGTAAAAGGCTCCGGAGAAGTCCTAAAAAATGCACAAATAATGGGTGCTTATGAAATAGTCGCACCGTTTGAATTTTCGTTGGATGAAGTATTTTTTAAGCCGGATTTTCCGGATACATTAAGGCGATTTTCCGCAAGCACTAGCGATATGATTAAAGAAGTGGCTATTTCTGCTTTCCTGTTAACCAAGATTACGAACAGCATTCCTCTGGAAGGAGATTTTCAAATGTTGATTTGGGATTCTTCCGGAACAATTACAGAAAGCGATACGCTGGTTATGGTTGGTTTACCCCAACCAATACTTGCGGCGGATGGGACGGTTCAAGATCCTGGTGTTACGGATTTTATCTCACGAGATATATCCGACGCGTTTATTCAAAATATTGTCGAAGAAGAAAATTATCATCTCATCATGCCACGCATTCATTTTTATGATACGGAGAATGACACAGTCAGTTTGCGAGTCAGCGATTATATTCGGATTGAATCATATTTAAAATTTGTTTTGGATGGAGACCATTTGGTCACGGGAGGAGAGGAAAATCAAGAATAGATTTTTGCTTTTTTTTCTGCTCCTGATAGTTTTTCCGGTTCTCTTTGGCCAATATCGGAAAGATCCGATTTCTATGGCGTTGGGCGGATGTTCTTCAACTATGCAGGCTGGAATCTATGCTGTTGATAATAATCCGGCAAATCTTGCCTATCATTTTGGACGCGAATGGAGTCTTATCGGCGGAAATTTTGGACTGACAAACAATGTGCTCTCAATTTCCGAATACAACAAATTCAACGGATCTGATCTCGAACAAGGAGGAGCCAAGGCGGATTTATTAAAATTATTCGAATTGGACGGATGGCGAGTATTTACCGATTTCACATTGATTCCACCGTTCAATTATGTGAAAAATAATCTTGCGTTCACATCAACTTTGATTGGGATCGGGCAGATTAAAGTGCCATATTCTATGTTTCAATTAATGTTTGAAGGCAATGCTTTGGAAGAAGAATACGATTTTGACTTCAAGGAACAGGCATTGCTTGCGAATGAATTTGCATTTTCTGTGGGTATGCCTTTGCGGAAACTCAATGTCGGCGTGTCGCTAAAACACATTTACGGATTTTACTATCTAAATTTGGAAACGGAAGAATCTTCTTTTGTAACCGATGAAACGGCTGTAAAAAGCAAGGCGTTGTTTAAATTGCAACAAGCGTTGGGCGGAAGTGGATTTGCGCTTGATATCGGATTCACTACGTATGAGGTTGATGGCTGGCGAGTTGCGTGTTCAATCAATAATATTTTTGGAAGCATCGAATGGAAAGATGAGCCCTCGAAGCTTTCTACGATGTTGGCGGCAATTTATCCCGATGCTTTGCCATACAATGCCCAAACGATTATCCGAAATTATGTGTTGGATATTGACAGCCTAAATGCGCACCGTTTTGCCACATTGCCGCTAGATTCGGTAATTCTTGGATATAACGAAGATGTGGATTTTTTCCGAAATTTTTCAACGGATTATCCGATGTTTGTCAGATTGGGATTTTCCAAGGATTATCCGAGAGTTGCGACGTTTTTTACCGATTTTACTGCCAGTTTTTCCGATGAATTATTCGGTGTCAATCGCTGGGCAGTTTCCGGTGGTGTTGAAATTGATAAAATGCGTTTCTTGCCGATACGGTTTGGTTTGCAAATCGGAGGAAGGGACAAAATCGCCTATTCGACAGGAATTGGATACAACACACAATTGCTGCAATTCGATATGGCAATCAAACTAAATCGTGGTTTTTCTGTCAATTCGTTGAAAGGTGCAGAATTTTCGTTCGGTTTGCTCTTTCGTCCAATCTATTAACTCGTTCCGATTATCTCTTTCGGTTCAAGTTGCAAGGCCTTTGACCCGTTGGTTTTATTTTTTTGCCCTGTAAAATAGGAATAATCCGGCACCGATAAATCCAAAATTTGGAATCCACACGGCGTAAAACGGTGGTAATACATGGGCTTTTCCGAGAATTTGTCCATAATTCACAAAAACGATGTACATGAATGAGACAAGCAAACTAATTCCGATTCCAATTCCCATATTCCCCCGAGAAGACAAAATCACGATAGGAATCGTGAGGACGGAGAGAATAAAAATGGCGAAAGCAAAGGCAACTTTGAAATGCCATCCAACTCGAAATGGTGTTGTATCTAAACCCGTTGTTTCCATCTTATGAATCGTGCGCCTGAGTTCCCACGCGCTCAATTCAGAAGATTGATAGAATTGCTCTTGGACATTTTGTGGCAAGAAATCGGATTGCGAAAAAATCATAGATTGCCCTTTGGAATGATTCACTTTTCCGCTATCTAATTCTCGTGCTGTAAAATCATTGAGCACCCAATGCGCGTGCAAGGAATCCCAGTGAAATTTCGAAGCATCAATACGTTTAATCATCTCTTTTCCATGAAAATATTGAATCGTCAGGTTTTCTCCTTTTTTTTCGTTCATATAATACCTTTGAATCACAACAGCCAAATCCGGTGGATAACGGAAAAAAAGGTCTTCGCGCCTATTTTGGAATCGGCTGCGGTGTTTTTTCAGCCATTGATTCTCCGTTTTTAAAATTTCTCGTTGAGTTTGAATAACGAGAGTTTCATTCCACCAAAAAACAATAGGAACCAGAATCAACGATGTAATAATAATACTTCGGACGATTTTCCAAAGGCTGAATCCAAGTGCAAAACTGATTAGGAACTCCTTTGAACGAATGAAAGAAGAAATTGTAACGACGCCTGCAATCATGAATGCAATCGGAACGCTCAGGGAAACAAAAAACGGAATTTGCAGATAATAATACATTCCAAGAACAGAAAACGGAATGGATGCATCTATAAAATTATCTATCCGTTCCACGACATGGACAAGAAGAATCAATCCGATTGCCATGCCCAAAACTGCCATAAAGTTTTTTACAAAATTGCGTAAAATATAAAAATCAAGAATCTGCACGCCCGGAATTTACCGATTATTTTTTCTCAATTTTGACTGTTTCGATTTTATTTTTGGTGATGTTCATGAGTGTAAATCGCCAATTATTCCATGTGATTTCTTTCCCCAATTTGATTTCGTTTTTGTCGAGTTTTGCTGATAAAAATTCCACCAACGTCCGATTTTTTCCAGTTGGGAATCGAATCTGAATCGAATCTGCAATGTGTTTTAAGGAACATTCAGCATTTACAATCCACCGATCGTCGTCTATTTTTTCGATTCGCTCACGCGCTGAATCCATAATTTGAGAAAATCCTTTAAAAATCAAATCGAGCAGATCTTTTATGGTTACGATGCCTATCGGTTGCGTTTCAATATCGCTGACGATTGCCATGCCGACTTTTTGCTGCTGGAATATTCTTAGACAGTCGCTATCTTCATTGATGCGATAAACAGGAAGTAGCCGTTGCATAATTTGATCGGGATGTTGAATAAAATCTTTGACTACGAAAATTCCGATGACTCTTCCGATGTTTGGATCATATACTGGATAGCGTGAAAAATGGGTTTCCTCGATTAGATTTCGTATTTTTTCAGCATCCATTTCAGGCTCAATGAATACGACATCTTCCCATTCTGTCATTACGTGCTTAATGTTGTTTCTGCGGATGGAAAGAACCCGTGAGATTAAATCCTCTTCGACGGGATCAATGATTCCCTGTTTTTCTACTTCATCAATTGTCGAAACAAGCGATTCCAGTGTGAGATATTCGGAAAAATATTCGGATGTTTGCTTCTTTATTAAGTTTATGAGTTTTATGGCGGGAGAGAATAACCACACGAAAAACTGAGTAAGGAAAGAAAAACGAAGAAATAAAATATTTGCATTTTCTGAGAAAACTATTTTTGGTAACACTTCACCAAAAATCAAGATTACCGTTGACGAAAGGATGATAATTGTTGCTTCGGAAAATTGTAGTGGAAACAATAAATGGGCGAAATATGATGAAAAGGCAACCATCGAAAGGTTATTGCCAATCAATACCATAGTGATAATTCTTTCCGGATCTTTCCGCATTCCGACGGCTGTTTCCGCAAATCGAATCTTTTGTGAGCGCCATACTTGAAATTGTAATTTATTTGATTGCAACAAAGCAATCTCCATTCCGGAGAAAAACGCGGACAAAATCAGTGCAACGAATACGGCAAAGGCGGTTAGCATGTGGGCAAGCTTAATACGATGTACGCAGATATCCAAAGAATAAATGTTTGAATCAGTTGTGGGAAAAATCTGAAAATCATTCTAAATTTTACACGTCGCATGTCTAAGTTTATTAAAGAAATATCAATAGTTTTTCTATTTGCAGTTTCATCAGCTGCAATTGCTCAGTCTTTTTCTGAAAAACAATCAGCCATTACTTTCGGATTTGGCATTTCTGAGCCGTGGTTTGATACAAGAGAAAATCACACAACAGGTTTTATGCAACAGTATTCTTACCAATGCCAATT
>JADHUZ010000020.1 GCA_016784265.1 Fidelibacterota bacterium | reverse complement strand
GCTGGCAAAAACAATCTGCTAAAAAGCCAGAAAGGAAAAACGATTTCTCTTTCCGGCGATGATGTCAGAGAGGGGTTGACAGCCGTAATTTCCGTAAAAATTTCCGAACCTCAGTTTGAGGGACAAACAAAAACAAAACTCGGAAATAGTGAAGTCAAGGGTATTGTTGAGTCTGTTATCAACGAGGGTTTGTTTGAATTCTTAGAACGAAATCCCAAAGAGGCGAAACAGATTGTCGAAAAATGTTTAACCGCGGCTCGTTCACGCGAGGCAGCAAAAAAAGCAAGGGAATTGATTCGGCGCAAAAGCGCACTTGAAGTTGGTAATCTACCCGGGAAATTAGCAGACTGTTCAAGCAAAGACCCAGAGTTGTGTGAAGTTTACCTTGTCGAGGGCGATTCTGCGGGTGGTTCGGCAAAACAAGCGCGAGATAGACGCTATCAAGCGATTTTACCACTTCGTGGAAAGATAATTAACACCGAAAAGGCAACACTGGACAAAGTGCTTTCCAACGAAGAGATCCAAACAATGATCACAGCGTTCGGTACAGGCTTTGGCGAGGACGATTTCACAATCGAAAAACTTCGGTACAACAAAATTATCATCATGACGGATGCCGATGTGGACGGAAGCCACATCCGCACGTTGCTATTGACATTTCTTTATCGAAAAATGAAAGATCTTATCATTCAAGGGCGTGTTTACATCGCACAACCTCCGTTGTATAAAATTGGAAAAGGCAAAAAGTGTATTTACGCATATTCTGACGCAGAGAGAGATCGAGTGCTTGCACGTTTGGGAAAATCCGGAAAAATTAGTACTCAACGCTACAAAGGTTTGGGAGAAATGAACCCCGAACAACTTTGGGAAACCACGATGGATCCGGACAGAAGAACGTTACTACAGGTTACTGTTGAGCAGGCTTATGAGTCTGATATGCTGTTTGCGGATTTAATGGGCGCATCAGTGGAGAAGCGCAAGGAATTTATAGAAACAAACGCTGTTTATGTAACCAATCTTGATGTGTAGAAAATGGGAGAAAAATTGGAAATAATTAGAGACAACGTAATATCTCGAGACATTGCGGAGGAGATGCAGGAATCGTATTTAAATTATGCAATGTCAGTGATTGTAGCGCGAGCATTGCCGGATGTGCGCGATGGATTGAAGCCTGTACACCGCAGAATTTTGATTGCAATGGACGGCTTAAAACTTAGCCACAGAAGTCAAACAAAAAAATGTGCGCGTATCGTTGGAGAAGTGCTCGGAAAATATCATCCACACGGAGACGGTTCTGTTTATGATGCTTTGGTGCGGATGGCTCAGCCGTGGAGCTTGCGATATCCGTTGGTTTTAGGGCAAGGGAATTTTGGTTCGCAAGATGGAGACAGCGCGGCGGCATATCGTTACACAGAAGCGAAAATGGAAAAGATTAGCGGAGAAATGCTTTCGGATATCGAGAAAAACACCGTTGATTTTATCCCTAATTTTGATGACACTCTTGAAGAGCCAGGTGTTTTACCGGCGATGGTTCCGAATTTGTTGGTGAACGGTTCGGAGGGAATTGCCGTCGGAATGGCAACAAAAATACCACCCCACAACCTCAATGAAATTTGTGAGGGAATTAAATGTTTAATTAAAAATCCTGATGCGTCAACCGAAGAATTAATGCATTTTGTCACGGGCCCTGATTTTCCTACAGCGGCATTTATTTTGGGAAAAAACGGCATCAAAGAGGCTTACGAAACAGGACGAGGAAAAATCAAAATTCGCGCACGCGCAAACATTGAAGTATCCAAAAGCGGCAAAGAAAACATCGTTATCACGGAAATTCCATACCAGATGAACAAAGCAGATTTGATTGTTAAAATTGCTCGGTTGGTTCGGGATAAGAAAGTGATGGACATTTCTGACCTTCGAGATGAATCCGATAAAGACGGAATCCGAATTGTCATTTCTGTCAAACGAACGGGCGTTCCGGAAATCGTTTTGAATCAGTTGTACAAACACACAACACTACAAGACACGTATGGAATCATCTTGTTGGCGTTGGTAAATGGACAGCCCAAAGTTATGGGTTTGAAGGAAATATTGACCCATTTTATTGATTTTCGCCATAATGTGGTTGTGCGTCGGACCAAGTTTGAGTTAAATGAAGCCGAAGAAAAAGCGCACATTCTCGAGGGATTGAAAATCGCATTGGATAATATTGATGAAGTCATCAAGATTATTCGGGCTTCCAACGATCCGAAATCTGCGAATTTAAAACTACAAGAAGCATTTAGATTATCAGAACGACAATCGAAAGCAATCTTGGAAACGCGTTTGCAAAAACTGACAAGTCTTGAGGTCGAGAAAGTAGTTGAAGAACTAAAAGATCTCCTTAAAATAATCGAAAAACTGCGCGGAATTCTCGAAAGCAAGGCGCAACGAATGGCAATTATTAAGAATGAAATACAAGAAATTCAAGACGTATATGGTGACGAACGCAGGACGGAAATCATTGATTCAAACATTGATTTTTCCGTTGAGGATATGATCGTAGAAGAAGATATGGTTGTAACGATTACGCATAATGGCTACATCAAACGCATTTCTACATCGACTTATCGCTCCCAGCGTCGTGGTGGCAGAGGACTGATTGCGGCAAGATCAAAAGAGGATGATTTTGTTGAACATTTGTTTATCGCAAGTACTCACGATTATATTTTGTTTTTTACAGACAAGGGAAAATGTTATTGGCTGAAAGTTCATGAAGTTCCGCAAGGCGGCAGAGCGGCGCGGGGCAGAGCGGTTGTCAATATGATTCAAGTGGACCCCGATGAGAAAGTGCAAAGTTTTGTGACAGTTGGCGAATTCAACGATACGGATTTTATTGCGATGGCAACAGAACGCGGGCTTGTTAAGAAAACAAAACTTTCTCTGTACAGCCGTCCGAGAAAGGGTGGAATCTTTGCCATTGACATTAAAGATGGCGACCGTTTGATTGATGCCAAAATAACACACGGCGACAACGATATTATTCTTGGCACGCGGAACGGAAAATCAATTCGTTTCGGAGAAAAAGATATTCGTGCAACGGGCAGAAAAACAATGGGCGTACGCGGCATTAGGCTCTCAGGAAAAGAAGACAGAGTTGTTGGTATGGTTATTATTAAGCGCGAAGGCACGGTTTTGGTTGTTACCGAAAATGGATATGGAAAGCGCACGAAGATTGTAAATTATCGCACGCAGAAACGAGGCGGCAAAGGAATCATAACGATGAAAACAACCGACAAAGTTGGCAAAATGGTTACAATCAAAGAAGTTGTGGATAACGACGATTTAATGATTATTACTGATAAAGGAGTGCTTATTCGCCAAAATGTTGCGGCAATCAGAGCCATTGGCAGAAACACGCAAGGTGTTCGCCTTATTCGATTAGATGAAGGTGCAAAAATAGCTGCAATTACAAGGGTTCGCGACGAAGAAGAGGAAAGCAAAAACCAAATGGAAATAGAAACAGACTAAACCAAACATGTCCACAGTGGCGGAAAACATCAAAAAGGTGCAAGCAAAAATCAGAGAGGCTGCTATAGATTGTGGCAGAAACGCGGATGAAATCCAAATTATTGCAATCTCAAAGTATGCTGATAAAAAGCAGGTGGCGGAAGCGATAAAACTTGGCGTTTCGATGTTTGGGGAAAGCCGCCCACAGCAGCTGGAACAGCGGGCGGAATGGTTTGAATCTGTCGAAATTGATTTCGTTGGACATTTACAGCGGAACAAGGTTAAAAAAGTCGTGCCACTCGCAGAACGGATTCATTCGGTTGATTCACTGCGATTAGCGGAAGAAATAGACAAAGAAGCATCGAAAGTCGGCAAAACACAAAAAATATTTCTGCAAATTAACATTTCTGAAGAAGAACAAAAATTTGGATTTCAGCAGGATGAGGTTCCCAAAATTATTGGCGAAATAGATTCGTTGATAGGTGTAGAGCCAATTGGTTTGATGGCAATGGCACCGCAATTTGCAACGAAAGAAGAAACCAAAAAGATTTTTTTGCAACTCGCCACGATGAGAGACAATCTAAGAAAAAACACCCCATCAATCAAATTTCTTTCGATGGGTATGAGTGGAGATTATATTCAAGCGGTGGAGTCTGGGGCAACCCACCTCAGAATAGGTTCGGCGATTTTTAGACAAAGGGAGGAAAATTGATTATAGCAAGTTTTTTGGGCGGCATTGTTGATTTTATTCTGGAAATTTATGGGATACTAATTATTGCCCATGTGATTGTTGTGTGGTTTCAATTGCCGACGACAAATCAAATTGTGCAGTTTATTTTGAGCACAACAGAACCAATATTAAAACCAACCAGACAAATTTTGCCTGCTGTTGCAGGGCTTGATATTTCACCGTTTGTAGTTTTGTTTGTGTTGTGGTTGATTAAATTGTATTTCGGAGGTTGACATGAAAGTTTCACCGATAGAAGTTCGACAGCAAAAATTCAAAAAGGCGATGCTTGGCTACAACCGAACAGATGTTGATGCGTACATGAGTATGGTTGCCGACGCACTGGAAGATATGCGCCGAGAACTATCCGCAACGCAGGAAAAATTTACTGTGTTGCAAAACGAACACGACAGGCTTGCTCAGATGGAAGGAAAATTAAAAGACACGCTGTTGATGACACAAGAGGCATCTGAAACCGCGGTTGAAAACTCCAAAAGGGAAGCAAAGCATATTGTTGAAGATGCGGAGAGAAAATCGCGTCAGATGTTAGATGATGTTTTCATGGAAAAGAAACGAATCGAGGAAGAAATAGCAAGGCAGCAAATCCAAAAAGATTTATTTGTTGTGAAAATGCAGAATTTGTTGCGGAGCCAAAAAGAGATACTCAACCTTTTCGAAGAAGAAACAGATGCTGAAAAAACAGAGGAAAATTTATTTCAAGTTGAGTCGCATGAACAAGAATCAAAAGATTTGGAATAAAGCGAAAAAAACGGCGAAGTTTCAGACGAAAAGCAAAGCCATATCAATTGCTCTGATTAAAACCAACCAAAAGGCAAGCCGCGGAATTTTTTGGAACTCGAATGAACACTTTTGGGAGACACATTTTTGCCAAAAGTCAAAAGAAATAGATTGCAAAGAAGCAATCTGGGCGCTGAAATCGATGGGAATAACATCGGCGATTTTGCTCGTAGAACAACAGACAAACAAACCGATATTTTTTATTGACGATCACATCAATTTGACGGAAAAAAATCCGCTCATTGGTGAAAATATTGACGAAATCGGGAAGCGCTTTCCCGACCAAAGCGCAGTGTACTCAAAAAAATGGATGGCTCAACTTCCAGAGATTGAAAGAAAAACGGGCTGTGCCGGAATCTTACCAAAAACGAAGAAATATATCGAATTGCCGCCTGTGTTTGTGTTTTGCGCAATTCTTGCAAATCACGCAAACATGAAAACGATAGGCATTGTTTCTTCGTGCAAAAACAAAAATCTAATTCAGAAAATAGCAGAGAAATGTCCATAGCTGTTGTTTTGATTTCTGGTGGATTGGATAGTTGCGTGACTGCGGCAATTGCAGATCAAACGAACGATTTGGCGTTTTTGCACGTTCGATACAGCCAGCGGACAGAAAAAAGAGAACAACAATCTTTTCGTGATATTTGCCGTTTTTACAAGCCGAAACATAGGCTGGAAATACAGATGAAATATTTTTCAAACATCGGTGGCTCGGCTTTGACGGACAAGTCAATCGAAGTTCCGGAAAAAATTCAAGGCAAAACCCCACAAACATACGTGCCATTCCGAAATGGAAATATTTTATCCGCCGCGGCAAGTTGGGCAGAGACGATTGGCGCAGAGAAGATTTATATTGGTGCTGTCGAAGAGGATAGTTCCGGATATCCGGATTGCACAGAGGAGTTTCTACGAAAATTTGAGACTGCCGTCAATGCCGGCACAAAACCTGAAACCAAGATAAAAATTGTTGCCCCGTTGTTGCACTACAATAAAGGTGAAATTGTTAAAAAAGGCATTGCGCTTGGAGCGCCGCTACATCTCACGTGGTCGTGTTATCAAAACGAAAGAATCGCTTGCGGAAAGTGTGATAGTTGTCGCTTGCGTTTGAAAGGGTTTGATTTGGCGACAGAAAGAGATACAATTTCTTATGCGTAGAAAAATCTGTTTTATCGCCATGTTGACGTTGTCCGCAGCTATTGCGCAAAATTCGATTTTTCCGAGAGCAGACAAAGCCGCTGTTATGAATGATTTCTTTTGGCGATTAGAAATTTCACCGCACGCACAAAGGGTTCAACGTCCAGATAAAAACGGAGAAAGCGAATTTTATCAAAAGTTTCGGGATTTTGATGATTTTACAAAACATGCGAACAGACCATCATACATTAGTTTTGCACTCGGAAAAAAATTCAACAGTGGCTGGGAAATCCAAAGCCAAATTGCCGGAAGTCCCAACTGGTTGCAAACAGATCAGAGCGTGCGATTTCCACAATCATTGAAAGACTTGGACTATTCAGTGAACGATATTGCTTTTGTTAGAAAATCCGGCGAAAATTATTCTGTTAAATTTGGCAGAGATTTCTTGGTTTGGGATCCAGAGCGAACGGGCACAGTTTTACCAAACACGCTGTCGTCTTTTGATCACTTTCGATTGGATTACTGGACAAAAACATGGTATTATCACGCATTTTGGGGCGATATTGATGCGCGAGATAATTATGCCGCAGAAAACGGATTCAGCAAAAGTCTAATTGGACACAGATTGGAATTGTTTTTTTTGGAAAAATTCACATTTTATGTTGCTGAAATTGTGATCGTCGCGAGAAATCTTTCTTTTGCGGAGATGAATCCGCTGTTCCAAAATTATCATAATTTGGAGCTAAATTGGAGACTTCACAACATCATCACATCTTTTGAATTTTCCGCAGAAATTGCGAAAGACAGCAAAATATTTCTACACATTGATCTTGACGAGATGGAATCAAAATCTGTTGAATACAATTTGGAAGAAAATTCTAATCCAAACACATGGGCTGCGCAAGCGGGGTTTATTTCACCACAATTTCAGGCGGTTGTTACAAAAACAAGTGCGTGGATGTATAACCATCACGGCAAGAAATTGGACAGCGACAACACTTTTGTGCTTGTAGAAAGTTTTTGGGCTGGAGAAATGGAGAAATTTTATCGCTTTATCGGCTATCCGCTTGGCGGCGGAGTATTGGTTGCTGAATCTAATTTGAATATTTGGAATTTCACCCTGGGATATCGTTGGATGCAAAGAACGCCAAACCATATTTTAGATGATGTTGATTTTATTCAAAAAACAGAGCCGACAGAAACCAGAAACAGATTCAGCCTTTGTTTTGAGAAGCAAATCCAATCAAAGACAAATATCTATTTTTCCGCCAGCGCAGAGCGTGTGAATAATTTTCATCACAACGCCACAGATACAAATTTGTTCGAAATTTTGGCTGGACTTAGGTTTTGTTTTGGTGCACAGCCAGCGAAACAAGATAAATCTTTGCCCTCGAACACGAGCCGCAATTTTTCAAAGTAAATTAGTAAACACAGCAAGTTCAATCGTAAACGAGATTCCGCCACGACATAAAAAAGGCGCAGTTGCCCGCGCCTTTTCTGGTTACAAAGAGAGAGATGTTTTATTTTATTGTGATTTTTTTTGATAAAACTTCTTTCGGCTTTTCACGTTTCAAAGTAATAATCAAAACTCCATTTTTCATTTCTGCAGAGATTTTTTCTGCGCTTGTATCCTCTGGAATGTAGAATCGACGCTCAAAAGAAGGCACATTAAATGAATGCGCATATCGACGATCATCACCGTTATCGCCCGATTCCTGCGCCTCGTGGCGAACAACCAATTCGGCATCTTTTGCTTCAACCGAAACATCCTTTTTAGAAAATCCTGGCAACGCCATTGATATTTCGTATTGCTCTTCGGTTTCTCGGATGTTCAACCCCGGCTTAAACCCAAAAGAGCGATGATTTGCCTGATCAAAAAGAGACCCAAACAAAGATTCAAAATTAAATGTGGCAACACGAGCCGGATTACAAACAGTTGATAAATACATTGTTAATTCCTTTCTTTTTCGTTAAACAAATGTCAACCACAATAACGCAAAAAAAGTGCCAGCCAAACAACACTGCCAAATTGACACGCAACAATAAAATATCGTCACAAAAACAGAATTATCACGCTGTTTGTGTGCCAATATGGCGCAACAAGCGTTTTAAGTGGCTTTATTTCGTGATTCCGAAAAGAAAAGAAATGATTGCTTTTTGGGCGTGCATCCGATTTTCTGCTTCGTCAAACACAATTGAATTTGGTCCGTCGAGCACTTCATCGGTGATTTCTTCGCCGCGATGTGCTGGCAAACAATGCATTATTTTACAATCTGGTTTTGCATGGCTCAGCATTTCGGCATTGATTTGAAATTCTGCAAAGTCGCTCAGCCGCTTTGCTTTTTCTTCTTCCTGCCCCATGCTTGTCCAGACATCCGCATAAATCACATCCGCATTTTTCACTGCTTCAAGCGGGTCGGCAATTGCTTCAACGGTCGAAAGTCCAGCATTTTTTGCTTTGTCCAAAAGCCATTGTTCCGGCTCATATCCGCAGGGTGTCGAAATCACAAAATGCATCGGCAAGCGACATGCCAAATTAATCCACGAATTTGCTACATTATTGCCATCGCCGACAAAAACAACTTTCAAGTTGTCCAAATTTCCGCGATGTTCCCACACAGTCATAATATCCGCCATAACTTGACACGGATGATTATAATCCGTCAGTCCGTTGATGACAGGAACTGTTGCATATTTTGCCATTTCTTCCATGTGCTTATGGTCGAAAAGTCGCGCCATGATTATATCGTTGTAACCCGAAAGCACGCGCGCAATATCTTTGACCGCTTCGCGCTTGCCTATTCCAATATCATTTGGCGAAAGATACAGTGCGTAACCGCCGAGTTGCACCATTCCAATTTCGAACGAAACCCGCGTCCGCGCCGACGGTTTCGCAAAAACCATCGACATTGTTTTGTCTGCTAAACGCGGAATAAATTTACCTGATTTTACCTCGTCTTTTATTTTTTTGGCAAGTTCGAGCGTCTCCCAAAGTTCTTCGGTTGTGAAATCTGTAATTTCTAAAAAGTCTTTTTTCATTTTCTCTCCTAATTGTTATAAAATATAATTGCTCAAATCTTCATCTTCAACAATGTCAGCGAGATTTTCTGACACCATTTTCTTCGTGATTTGCAACTGTTCGCCGCGCGTGTTGCATTTTTCAAACATTGCATCTTCCAGCAATGTGCTCATCACTGTGTGCAATCTTCGTGCACCGATATTTTCTGTTTTGTCATTCACCTTTGTTGCAATTTTGGCAATTTCCCGAATGCTACTTTGATTGAATTTCAAATGCACATTTTCCGCATTCAGAAGAGCGGTGTATTGCCGAATCAGCGAATTGCGCGGTTGTGTTAAAATTTTGACAAAATCTTCTGTGGTCAAATTGTCCATTTCCACGCGGATTGGAAAGCGTCCCTGCAATTCCGGAATCATATCCGACGGCTTGCAAATATGAAATGCCCCAGCGGCAACAAAAAGAATATGATCGGTGTTTACAGGTCCATATTTCGTGTTTACGGCGCTGCCTTCGACTATTGGCAGAATGTTGCGCTGTACACCCTCACGACTGACATCAGGACCGTGCGCCGTGCCGCGCTCGCTAATAATTTTATCTATTTCGTCAAGAAAAACGATACCGCGATTTTCCGTGCGCCGAATTGCTTCTCGCACAATTTGGTCTTTATTTAGCAATTTATTTGATTCTTCCCGCTCGAGAATTCGCAAACCTTTTTCAACAGAAGTTTTCTTTGGTTGGCTTGGTTGAGGTAAGACATTTTCAAACATATCTTGAATCTGCGATGGCAAATCTTCAAATCCACCAATAGCACCGACAACATGCATGCCTTGCGGCAAAGCCTCTTGTGTGGCAGCTGGAATTTCGATTTCCCTGTTGTCAAATTTTCCATTGATCAAGCGCGCGCGCATCTTCTCTCGACTTCTAAAATACTGCTCAACTGATTCTTCATCAGCGTTTTCTGGTGGCGGAGAAAGCAAAATATCCAACATTCGTTCTATCGCATTTTGGTGAGATTTTTCTTTAATCAATTCGCCTTGCTCTGCCCGAACCATATGCACTGCACCCTCTGTTAAATCTCGAATAATGGATTCGACATCGCGTCCGACATAGCCAACTTCAGTAAATTTTGAAGCCTCCACTTTTATAAATGGCGCCT
>JADHUZ010000019.1 GCA_016784265.1 Fidelibacterota bacterium | reverse complement strand
GTTTTATGTCATCACACAATTTGAAAATACACTCTCCAAAATTGCGATTCTCGCCGCTTTTATCCCTGTGATTATTGGAATGGGAGGAAATATCGGCACGCAATCTTCGACAATCGTTGTTCGTGGAATTGCAACAGGAAGAATCGCTATCGCAGAAGCGTGGAAAGTGCTTTTTAAGGAATCCCGCGTTGGTCTTTTGCTGGGAATTTCCTATGGAATTTTGCTTGCAATTTGCGTGATAATACTACAAACTGTTGGCGTTATCTCATCAGGTCAAAATCCGATAGTGCTTGGTGCTGTTATCGGTTCTTCGCTCGCCATTTCGATGATTGCATCGGCGACAATCGGCACTTTTATCCCAATATTCTTGGAGCGAATGGACATTGATCCAGCCGTCGCTACAGGCCCATTTGTAACAACTTTTATTGATATTATGGGCATCGGAATCTATTTTACAATCGCAACAACATTCCTTTCGGTTTGATTTTTTTGTCGATTTTATTGGTGTTGACGGCAGTTTACGCCATGCTCGTTTTATTCTTTTTTGTAAAAAATAAATCCGTTTCACCAAGTGGAAAAATTCAAAAAGCAACAATCATTGTTGCCGCAAGAAATGAAGAATCTGTTATCGATAATTGTTTGCGTTCGCTTTCGGAGCAAAATTATCCAGAAAACCTGCTCGAAATTTTGGTTGTTGATGATAATTCTACCGACAAAACGGGTGAAATAATTCAACAATGGACAACACAAGATAGCCGAATTATTTCACTAAAAACTCCCGAAAAACGAAAATATCGTGCGAAAAAAGCACCGCTTGATTTTGCAATTCGGCAAGCGAAAGGTGATATTATTTTAATTACCGATGCTGATTGTACCCAAAAACCAAATTGGGCGCAAACAATGGTGAAATCGTTTCGCGAAGATACGGTTGCACTTTCGGGGCTTGCCGCCATCAAACGCGGAGAAAAAGCAGTTCAGATTTTTCAGCGATTAGATTTTTTGCTTTTGATGGTTGCGAATCGTGGAATGGCGGATGCGAATTATGGATTGGCTGGCTGCGGAATGAATTTAGGTTTTCGCAAAGATGCATTTTTTGCCGTTGGCGGATTTGAAAAAATCAAAAATATGCTCGGCGGAGATGATACGGTTTTACTACAAGAAATGCAAAAAATAACAGGCAAAAAAATCCATTTTGCACATTCGCAGGAAACATTTGTAAAAACCGAAAGTCAGCCAACTTGGAGCGAATTATTTCGTCAACGATTGCGATGGGCGGTGGATGGATTGCATCAAGTTCGTCAAAACCCAATGTTTTTTGTCTTACTTTTGGTGCTTGCCGGAGCACATTTTTTCGGAATTTTGTTGCCAGTTTATTTGGCGATGGGATTTAAATTCTTCTGGGGTTTTTTTGCAATTTGGGCGATGAAAATATTCGCCGACATCGGCATTTTTTGGTTGAGCAAAATCTGGTTTGAAGAGCCCGTATCGCTCAAAGAATTTGTCGTTTGGTGGTTTATAAATCCAATTTACTACACAATCACGACTGTTTTGAGTCCGCTCGGAAACAAGGTGCGATGGAAATGAAATTCAGCGTAATTATTCCGACATTTAATGAAGAACACACAATTGAACAGTCTGTTTTACAATGGTTAGATTTTCAAGAAAGTTCGGAAATAATCATTTCCGATGGGCTAAGCACCGATAAAACGATAGAAATAACCAAAAAACTTGGTGCGAAAATCATCCAGCCAAATAGCCCTCAAAAAAGCATTGCAGAAGGTAGAAATCTTGGCGCTACAATTGCAGAAAATGAATGGCTGATTTTTCTCGATTCGGATGTGCGTTTTTCAAATATTTCCCGATTTATCGAAAAAATTGAAGAAAGAATATCCGAGTTTGATGCCGCAACAATCCGCATAAAAATTTATCCGCAAGACGAAAAATTACGAGATAAAATTTTTCATTTTTTGATTTATTTTTCATTGCGAATTTTATTTTTTGTTGGTTCTGCTGGCGGGCGAGGTGAATGCCAAATTATTAAGAAATCTGTCTTTGAAAAACTCGGTGGTTACAATAAATCTTTCGTTGGCGGTGAGGATTATGATTTGATGCGACGAGCCAGAAAACAGGGTTTTCGCGTTCGATTTTGGCACGATTTAGTTGGCTATGAATCACCGCGCCATTACAGAAAATCCGGGTATTTAAAAATTTTGTTTCTGTGGTTCTCAAATTGGATTTCAACAATTCTTTTTAATCGCTCTGTTTCCCAAAAATGGGAAAAAGTCAGATAATTTTTCAATTTCGGATGAAAATAAAAATATCAATTTTAGTTGTAACAATTTCTGTGCTTTTTTCTGCAGATACACTTCGATATTCTGCGCGATTTTTGGGAATTAAATTGGCAGAAATTGAACAAATTAATATTCCCAAAAATGCTGAAACACAATTTCATGTTCATTCAACACTCAAATGGCTTTGGGACTTGGAGAATTTTTATTCCATTCGGATAGATTCACTAAAACGACCGTTGAAATACCAAAAAATAATTCACCAACCAAATATCGTGGATTCGCTCGTTGAAAAATTTGATTGGAAAAATGGTAAAATATTCACACGAAATGATACAGTTGCCATTCGCAAAAATATGCAAACGATGATTTCTCTTTTGTCGTTTTGTGCCACGCTGGATTCCAGTATTTCTGTGCCATTTTGGGCAGAAAAAAAATGGATAACAGCGCATATTAAGCATTCCGAAAAAATGTTTCGTGGTGAATCTGTGGATTATTTTTCCATCCATTTTGAGCACAATCCATACATTCCGCGAACGGAAGAGACAGACATGCTGACAGAATATTTCGTGAAGCCGAAATCGCGTGTAGAAATTTGGCGAGAAAAAGGGATGAAAACTCTTTTTTTGAAAATAAAATATAGCGTAGCTTTAACGACCTTAATTTTAACATTGGATGAGTAAATGAAAAACCAAAACATTGACATAGAGCAACAGTCGATTAAAAATGCACCAAAACCGTGGAAAACAATTCTGCTCACAGCAGGCATTATTCTAATTGCTTTGCTTGTTTGGTGGTTGAGCGATTCTAAATCATTAACCGCAGGAGTTTTTCTTTTATTCGGTGTAATTTCCAATGCATTTGCAGGACTTATTGCGCTGATTGCGATGATTCCAATTCTTGGTCCGCTAATCATCAAAGTGCTGTCTATCCCGTTTTTTTGGATGCTCAACGGATTGGGGTATTTTGTTTCTGCGGTGGCGATTAAAAAGGGCTACACGCGTGAGGTGATCGGGCATCGGGCACTGACAATTGTTTTGCTCATAGGAGTTGTCATTGGATTTATTTTGGGGCGATTGATTCAATGAAAAAAGCAAACATATTGATTTTTCCAATACTTGTTTTTGGATTTGTCAAATTCCAGACGCCACTAATTGTCATGGACATGCACGAGACAAAAACAGTCCCGTTTTCTCAGATATTTCATCAAAAAATACCAACAAATTTTAATGTGCAAACAAATGATAAATTAACAGTTTCTGTGCAATATGATAACCTTTTGATTTGGTCAAATCGAGAAAGTGCGGGCTATCATTTATGTTCAGTTTTTTGGGATACATCAAAAATGGAAATCCCGATTTTAGTGCGTCCTGCCCGTCGAGTTCAGTTTGCATTTTTCCCAGAGAATAGGGCTGTGCGCTCAGTATCGATTGTCGGGGATTTTAATGATTGGGACCCAAACGAAAATAGATTTGTCCAAATTGGTGAGGATTTTGTTTTGGATTTGTGGCTACCAATTGGAACTTTTCGCTATCTTTTGGAGATTGATGGTATTAGAATTCCTGACCCGATGAACCCGGATTCTTCACAAATTCAAGGAGAAAAATATTCCACACTTCACATTGCCGAAGAACGCTCTTCTTTGCAAATTGTTTCCAAACGATATTCAGGCGGCCGCTTGTTGTTTTCCGTCATTGGAGAACAAACGGATGCCAAAATCGAAAAGGTCATTCTTATGATTGATAATCAAACGATTTCTCCCGAAAATTATCGTTTGCCAACGCACAGAAACTTGGAAATCATTTTACCGAAAGAAGCACAGTTTGGCGATCACAGGCTTCGTATTTTTGCATCGGATAATCAGAATAAACCATTGGAACCATTGATTGTCCCAATGCGAAACGGCAAGCCGTTTAAGAAAAGGAATAAGCACTGGTTTAGTTGGCGTGATGCGATTTTTACAAAGTTTTCTAATACTGAACAACTCGATAGCCTGCGCTTGATGGAAGAAAAAATTGGTCAAATTTCTGAATATGCGAATACGATTATCGTGCAGGACAATCTTTTCACAATGAACGAAGTTGCGGCAATCTCGAATATTTGTAAAAAGCAAAATGTCAAAATCATCATTTCCGTTCAGGCTTTCAATACGAAAGATGTCGATTGGATAAGTGGACTCTCATCTTACATTGATTCAACAGGCGTTGACGGCATAATTCTTCCGAACACAATCGATAACGAAGCAATGGATAGCATGAGGCAACTATCACAGAAACACGGCAAAATCAAACCTTTTATTATTCTCGAAAATTCCGAATTTGGATACAAAGAATTGAATGGTGAAATTCTCAGAATCCATTCGGATTTTAACGGTTTATCAGCGTGGTGGCAAGCGAATCACGCATTGCAACAGTCGTGTGCAAATGGGCTTTCTCAGACTGTTGATCCTTGGCGGTTCGGAGTTAGAAATCATGATTCTATAACATTAGATGCAGAAACATTCAACGATACAACAGAAATTACGGATTCATTATTGTTTGAAATTTTAGAAGAAATTTTGAGAGCACGCAAAAAGCAACTTGCGCAACCACTGCTTGGATTGATGGTATCCGCGAGCGGTGTTCCCACATTCGATCCTGAAAACGATGAAAAACTTGTTCGCAAGTTTGGGGAATTTTGCAGACAAAATTCTGCGTTTTTGCATGGTGAGCAAATTCCTTATTTAGTTAGCGAAGATGTATTGCTGTTTTTCAGAAACGATTTTCACCATACGATTTTGGTGGCGATAAATCTTGGGACAAAAGAGAAAGAAATGGATATTATTTTTCCTGAACCATTTCGTTCGTTAGTTTTCCGTCCGATTTTGGAAACTCGGAATCCGACGCTCTACGGTAGCCATCCAACGAAAATTCGATTGCACGCAAACAGCATCGAGTTTTACAGAGCAAGAAAGCCGTAGATGGTATAGTTTTTTGCCAACGAAATGCAAGAAAATCGAGAAATTATTTAAAGATTTAAAGTTTTTATGATTGTTAAAATCCGCAAAATCAGCGTTCTATTTTTTGTGGATTTGCACGAACCAAAACAAATTCTACAATTTTTTATACAGCTGGCTATATTTCCCGTTTTGTTTGAGTAGATTGCTGTGGTTGCCCTCTTCGATGATTTGTCCGTGCTCGATGACGAGGATTCTATCGGCATTGCGAATGGTCGAAAGGCGATGTGCGATAATAAAACTCGTCCGCCCAGAAACCAACTCCTCAATCGCTTTTTGGATTTTTTGTTCGGTTTCGGTGTCCACCGAAGAAGTGGCTTCGTCCATAATTAAAATCGCAGGATTTGCCAAAATTGCCCGTGCTAACGAAATCAATTGTTTTTGCCCAACGCTGAGATTTTTCCCGCTTTCGCCAACATCGCTATCGTAACCTTTTTCCAATTTTTCGATAAAATCATGTGCTTGCGCCAATTTCGCCGCTTCGATAATTTCATCGTTGGTTGCATCTAAATTTCCATACAAAATATTATCTTTGATTGACCCGCCGAACAAATATGGCGATTGCAACACAACGCCTAAGTTGGATTGCAAAAAATGCTGGCTCATCATTTTGTAATCAACTCCATCGATCAAAATTTTCCCCGAAGTTGGTTCATAAAATCGTGCGACTAAATTTGCGATAGTGGTTTTTCCGCCGCCAGTTGCACCGACGAGAGCAATTGTTTCGCCGGCTTGGACAGAGAGATTAAAATTTTCCAAAACAGGTGCATATGGTTTGTAATAAAATCCAACCTTTTTGAAATCTACATTTCCAAGAATTTCACCCGAAGTTTTGGAATTTGACAAATCGGTAATTTCTGGCTCCGTGTTGATGAGCGTGACAATTCGTTCGGCGGATGCCTGCGCATTTTGCAACTCGGCAAAAATCCGAGCCACTTCACGAATTGGAATGAAGAAAAAATCGGCGTAAGAAATAAACAAAACGAGCGTTCCGTATGTAATCGTGCCAGCAATTACGCCACTTCCTCCGAGCCAAATTGCCAACGCAGAACCAATCCAAGAACCGAATAAAACGATAGGCAAGAACAACGCACTTTGCACAGAAGCCCGAAACGATGCGCGATACATTTTTCCTGTTAATCCCAAAAATTCCGCAAAATTTGCCTCTTCACGAACCAAAGTTTTTGTGGTTGTTGCACCCATAATTCCATCATTGAACGATGCTGTGATTTTGGAATTTGTCTTCCGAACAATCCGAAATGCCGACAAAATTTTGATTTGAAATTTTCGACTAACCCAAAACAAAAACGGCATCACCGAAAGCGTCACGAGCGCCAATTTCCAATGCACAATAAACATCACAATCGCAATGCCGCTCATCAAAGTTCCGCCCCAAACCAAATCCACAACGCCCCAAGCGATGACTTCGCTAAGTTTTCGAGTATCGGATGTCATTCGTGTCATCAACCAGCCGACAGCGGTTTTATCGAAAAACGAAAACGAAAGTTCTTGCAATTTTTGAAATCCCGCTTTGCGAATGGCATAACTCACGCCCGTTTCGACTTTTCCCGCCAGCCAAATAAAATAGAAAATATTGAACGATTGAAAAACAATGACGAAAGCGTAAATGACAGCAAATTGGCGAATCCCTGAATAATCTTTTGGTGTGATAAAATGATCAATTATGTAGCGTGTGAGAAGTGGCATCAAAACATCAACACCAGCGACGCACATCATCGAAAGCGCCAGAAAAAATATGGTTTTTCGGAATGGTTTCGCAAATTGAAGCAACTGTTTCCAAATGGAAAAATCAATTTTTTTTGCTATCTGATTTGATGATTTATTCATTTGTTTTTGCCGTTTGCAATTCGAAAATATTTTGATACAATCCGCTTGATTTAATCAACTCATCATGTGTCCCAATTGCCGAAATGCCACCATTTTCCAGCACGATGATTTTATCTACAAATTTTGTACTGGTCAGTCTGTGCGAAATGACGATAGTTGTTGCTTTCCCTTTTCGTTTTTGCATCGCATCTTGTATCCGTTTTTCTGTCTCCGTGTCGAGTGCAGAAAGTGAATCATCAAAAATCAAAACAGGCGGATTTTGTAAAATTGTTCGCGCGATTGCAACTCGTTGTCGCTGTCCGCCGCTGAGCGTAACTCCGCGTTCGCCAACGAATGTTTCGTAACCTTTTTCAAATGACAAAATTTCATCGTGCACGGAGGCAATTCGAGATGCATCGTGGAATTGTTGTTCATCCACAGATTTGATATTTGCGATGATATTTTCGCGCAGAGTTTTGGAATACAAAAACGGCTCTTGTAAAACGATTCCAATTTGTTCGCGAACGGCTTTTCTGCTGAGCGTGTTGAGTTTCATCCCATCGAGCAAAATCGAACCGCTGTCATAATCCCAAAGTCGCGGAAGCAAGTTGACAAGCGTAGATTTCCCCGAACCAGTTGGTCCAAAAATCATAATTGTTTCGCCTGGTGCGATTGAAAATGTGATGTTTTTCAGAATTTCTTTATTGGATTCGTAAGAAAAACCCACATTCCTAAATTCAATTTGTCCATGGATTTTGAAGTTCGTTTTGCCAGAATTATCTTCAATCGGCGCATCCAAAATTTCCTTAATTCGCCCAATCGAAACCAGTGCTTTGCCCATTTCCGTGAGCGTTCTTCCGGCTTGTCTCACAGGCCACAGCAAAAATTCTTCGTAAGTGAAAAATGCGACGAGCGTTCCGAGTGTGATTTTCCCCTCGATTGTCCAAATTGTGCCGAGAATTAAAACAAGTCCCGTTTGTGAATAAATCAACAAATCCGAAAATCCCCAATATCCGCCGAGCAATTTGATGAGCCGAAAAGTTTTATCGCGATATTGTTGGTTTTTTTCATCAAATTTTTCCATCTCAAAATCCTGCCGAGCAAATGCACGAACGACTCGTGCGCCGGTGAGATTTTCCTGCAAAACAGCGGACATTGCGCCTTCGGCTTCATCCGATTCTTTGAAGAATTTCTTTACGCGAAGGAAATAAAAAACCGCAAATATAATGATAAATGGCACAAGCGTCATCGCAACAAAAGTCATCGCAACATCCATCGAAAGCATGATGGGAATTACGAGAAAGAGCATCATTAACGAGCGTCCAACCTCGACAATTTGCACCGCCAAAAATGTCCGCACAGTTTCTACATCCGAAGTGCATCGTTGCACCAAATCGCCTGTTTTTTGTTTGGAATAAAATTTTTCTGGGACTCGTTGCAAATGCTGATATAATTTTTCGCGGAGATTTTTCGCGATGGATTCACTTGCTGATGCTGACCATCGCCCACGCAAATAATCGAAAATTCCACGAACAAACGCAATGCACACCAAAAAAATCGAAGCCATCCAAAGATTGTGTCGCAAAACAGTGGTTCCGCCAACCCAACTCACAAACATTTCGATGTATTTTGGTGCATCCATTTTTTGGTTGCCAATAATCGAATCAATTATCGTTCGAACGACAAGTGGTGCGAAAAACGAGAAAAATGTAGCCAGCCCAATCGAGATAATTGCCGCAAAATAGAGCAATCGCTTGCCTTTCATAACTTGCCAAAGCGTTTGCAAATTTCGTGTCTTTTGTTCCGCCATTATGCCGTAAATTACCCAACTTGTAACATTCAATTGTTATGGAAAATACAACGAATGGAGAATAATTTGATACAAATTAAAGCAATTGACCACATAAATTTCCGAGTGCAAAATTTAGAGGAAAGCATTCGATTTTACGGAAAATTATTTGGATTCGAAGAAAAAGAGCGTGGAATGCGTAATGGCGAGCCGTGGGCGATTATCGGGAAACCAAATGTTGCTTATTTTTGCTTATATCAAAAAACAAATTCCGAGCGAAATAATGACGGTTTGCGCATCAATCATTTTGGGTTTTGTGTGGAAAATTTTGACGAAATTGAAGAAAAATTAAAAGCAAATGGCGTGAAAATGTTTTATGACGAACCAATCAGATGGGCAAAATCTCGCTCGCTTTATTTTGAAGATCCAAGCGGTTATGAAATCGAACTTTCAGAGAATTTTGGCGGCGGATTGGAATAAATTATCAATTTAAAAGGAGAAACAATGAAACGAATATTTTTAATCGCGATTTTGGCAAGCGTTATTTTTGGGCAAGGTACTTGGCTTTGGTCGGGACGCGTGCATTCGGAATTGAAATGGCACACAATTAAAACCGAGAATTTTCGCGTGCATTATCACAATGGAATCGAGGAAATCGCAATCCGCGGTGCATCGATGGCAGAACAAGTGTTGCCAACTTTGATGAAGCAAATGGGACTCGAAGAAGTTCCGATGATTGACATCATTTTCACCACAGAAGATGAAATTATGAATGGTTATGCGATGTGGACGAACCAAACATTCATTTGGGTTGACCAAAACGATGCGGCGATTTGGCTTGAAAATGGAAAATGGCTGTTTCAAGTTTTGTCGCATGAATTGCAACACATTATGTTTTTTAATGTGACAAAATCGTGGGTGCCCGAGCCGTGGGGTTCGCTGTTCTCTGGAACTCCGGGTTGGTTCGTCGAAGGTTTAGCCGAATATGAAACCGAAAAATGGCGACCGTATCGCGCAGATTTATCGCATAAATATCACATTTTCAAAAACACAACAGACAAAATGGATGCGCATCACGATGGCTATTCTAAATTGCTCTATTTTTCGGAGCGATTTGGTGATTCTTCGATTGTGAATTTGGTTCAATGGCGCAACAAATTCGGAATGTACAATTTTGAAAAAGCATTCAAAAAAGCGACGAATGGCGTTACCGTCAAGCGATTTGAAGAAGATTGGCGGCAACAGATGAATACTTATTTTTACGGCTATCGTTCGCAAAAAGAGGCGATGGATGAAATCGGAAATGTTACCTCAATTCCAGCAAGCAAAATGCAAAGTTTTGCGATTTCGCCGGATAGTTTAACAATTGCAATGGTCGGAAAAATGGACTCAAAACAATGGGATTCTTCGCTGATAATTGCGGAAATTGATACATCGAAAAAATCCCAAAAAGAAGCCGAAGAAGATAATAAAAAACCAAAACGAAAAAAATATGGCAAAAAACGAGAAGTTGATTTTGGTCGTTTTGGTGAAATGCTTTCGTTTGCTCCGTGTGGAAATTTTTTGACTTATGCCAAATATCATTTCGGCGAAAATGGCTCGATGATTTGGGATATTAAAATGCTGAATTTGGAAACTG
>JADHUZ010000018.1 GCA_016784265.1 Fidelibacterota bacterium | reverse complement strand
ATGATTTGAACCCACAAAGCACAGGCGGATCTGGCACGGCAAAATATAACTCGAGCGCGGAACAGTGCATCATCCAATTTGATGAATTTACACATTGGAATGGCGCGGGCCCTTTTACTTTTCAAATCGTGTTGAGTCCGGATGGTTCGTTTGCATTCAATTATTTAAACATCGGATCTGGAGATTTCAGCACGACAATTGGCATCCAGAATGCGAATGCTTCTGATGCTCTGCAATTGGCGTATAATCAAAATTTTGCATCCGATAATTTGACGATCAAATTTTCCACAGCGAAACAATGGGTTCAAGTTGAACCTCAAAACGGAATCGTGGCAAGTGGCGCAAGCGCAACAATCGAATATTCCGTAAACTCTGTTTCTTTGAGCGATGGAAATTACAATGCTCTGCTCCTTTTGGGAACAAACGATCCTGAAAATCCTCTGTTTCAGATTCCAGTTACTTTATCCGTGAATGGGAATTGCGCTGGATGGCAACTCGGCGATCCGACAAACGACAGCACAATCAATGTTTTGGATGTCGTTATGGTAATTGGATTTGCACTGAATCAGGAAGAACCGAATCTTTGCCAAATTTATGCCTCCGATTTAAACAGCGATGAAAACATCAACGTGCTTGATGTGATTCAGATTGTCGGAGAAATTTTGGGAGATTGACACAATTAAAAAAGGCAGAAGATTAAGATTCGACCTTCTGCCTTTAACTCTCGACCTCCGTTTACTCTGGCATCAACACGGCTTTAACGAAATTCTCCAAATCAAAATACTGATTCATTGCTTGTTGAATATCTTCAACCGTGATTTTATCCGTCAAGTCGTTTCCTGTGATAATATTTTCTAGTGCTTCATCGTGCATCAACGAAAATTGTAATGAACTTTTCCAATGCCGATTCTCTTGTAATTTCGTTTCACGCTCACGACGATGTGCTTCTTTGACCTTTTCCAAATCTGTTGGGTCAATTTCACCATCTTGAAACTTGCGAATTTCCCCCAAAGCCGCCACAATCAGTACTTCCACATTTTCTGGGTCGCAACCAAAAGTGATTTGTGTTCGATATTCTTCATCGGGAAAATGCATCGGACTGCTCCAAAGCCACACACCATAAGTCCCGCCCATTTCCTCGCGCAATGTTTCGCGAAGACGGATTTTCAGGACATCAGTCATTGAACGCATCACATAACGATTCCAGCGCGACCATTCAAAATCGCCCATAAACGCAAGCGAAACCATCGATTTCGGCTCTGTGCCTTTGCGAATCGTGCGTTCAATCATCTTGTCTGGCATTTCGATTCCATTGTCGTTCCAATGCTCATTTCTGTTGATTGACGGCAGATTCCCAAGATAAATCGTTGTCAATTTTTCCATCGTTTCAAGCGTGAAATTGCCGACAAACACGAAAGTAAAATCACTCGCATCTGCAAAACGGTCGCTATAGATTTTATACGCAACATTCGGATTTATTTCGTCGAGCATATCAACATTCAACGGACGACGGCGGAAATGGTTTTGGTTCAAAATAACATTGAGCGAATCGAAAAACACCGTTTGTGGGTCCAATCCGCGATTCTGAATCCACCCTTCTTTTCTATTCAAAAATGTAGCAAATGCTTCGCTGTCTTGCCGCGGTGCATTGAAATACTGATAAATCAATTGAAACGCCGTTTCGGCATCATTCGGCGAGCAACTGCCGTTGATGTATTCGTAAATTCCACCGATTGACGGTGAAACGCTGACTGTCTTGCCTGCCATTTTTTTGCCCAATTCCATCTTGGAAAATTCGCCAATCCCGGCTTCTTTGATGATTTCGGATGCCGTTGTTGCCGAGATATAATTTTCATCACTGACAAGCGAAGTTCCACCGGGCGAGAATGCCGAAAATAAAATTTCATCATTTTTGAAATCTGTTGGTTTAAGGACAATTTTTACGCCATTTTCCAAAATCCATTCCGTTACACCAATTTCAGGATGCTCCGTAACTTCCGTTATTGCAACAGGTTGCGGGATATTCGCAACAAGTGGTGCATCGGAAAATGAATCTTCCCAAGCCGTAATTTCTGTTTCGTTCACTTGTCGAAAAATTGCTAAAAGTTCGGCTTCGGTTGGAATTTCAACATCTTCTAATTCTGGTGACGATGCCAAAATTACGCGATTTTCATCGGTGATAAATTCAGTTGCCAATGCGTTGATTTCATCTAAATTAATTTTGTGTAGCTCGTTTTGATAGAATCCAAATTCAAACTCCAAACCCGGAATTGGTTCGTTTCGTAGGAAATTCCCAACATATTCCCAAACGAGCCGACCCGAATCCGTTTTGTCGCGTTCAGAATAAATCCGCTCCATTCGATTTATCGCAATTTCTTTTTGTCGATTCAACTCTGTTTGTGTGAATCCAAAATCTCTGACTCGTTTTGCTTCGATTAGCACCGTTTCCAATCCGCGCGAAATTCCGCCATTTTTTACATTAGCGTGCAACGAATAACTTGCATCCAATCTACCAAAATCGCGTTCACCCGACCATGCATTCAAAAATGGCGCACCTGTTTTTTGTGTCAACTCATGCAATCGTGCATTGAACATTCCATGAAACATCGATTTCACAATTGAATTACGATAATCGGTGACTGTTTTGTCTTGCTCCGCATCGCGCTTGAAAGATATCGAAACACTACTTCGCGTCGCTTCCGGATCCGAATCGACAGAAATCAGCGGTTCGATATTGTCTGGAATGTCATAAAAAACGCGTTCTTGCGGATTTTCCTTTGTCGGAATTACACCAAAATACTCGCGGATAATCGCCTCGACATTCGCCGTTTCAAAATCGCCGACAACCACAACAGCCATCAAATCGGGACGATACCAAGTTTCGTAAAACTCGCGCACAGATTCGTATTCAAAATTATTCAAATTCTCAATCGTGCCAATCGGCATTCGATTTGCGTATTTTGAGCCTTTGAACATCACCTGTTTTTGTTCGTCCCAAATCCGTTGATTGCCACCCTGACGCAACCGCCATTCTTCAATCACAACACCGCGCTCGGCTTCTATTTCTTCGTCTTCCAGAGTCAAATTATGCGCCCAATCGCCCAAAATCTGAAATCCTTTCTTCAGCATTTCGTAATCATCGGTTGGCACTTGCAACATATAAACCGTCTCATCAAAACTCGTGTATGCATTCAAATCTGGACCAAATTTAACCCCGATAGATTCCAAATAATCAATAATCGCTTGCTTCGGGAAATTTTTCGTGCCGTTAAATGCCATGTGTTCCAGAAGATGCGCCAATCCTTGCTGTGCATCGGTTTCCAAAACAGAGCCGGCATTGACAACAAGTCGTAATTCGGCTCGTGCTTCTGGCTTCGCATTTTCGCGAATGTAAAATTTGATTCCGTTGTCCAGCGTGCCAATTTTGACATTTGAATCAACGGGTAAAGCCACCGAATCCGTGGTTTCGGTAATGGTTTCCGAAACGCAACACGGTGCTTGATAGCAAGAAATAAATATACTTGCCACGATTAAAATTGAAATGAGTTTTTTCATAATGTTATCTCCTGTTTTTTAGCATTTCACCGAGCGTTTTGACAATGCTGAAATAATTTTCACATTCCGGTTGAAATGTTCTGTGCCGATATTCTCCAGCATGATCGACAAAATATTTCTCGGATAATTGCCGTTTATTTTTGATGATTTTATTCAATGCGTCGATGAGCGCGTCTCCATCTTCGCGAGTGTTATAAATACCGAAACTGGCGCGCACCATGCCCATCCACGGCTCAATAGAAAATTTATCCGATAATTGGTCAACGTTGATGATTTTTTCGTGATGTGTGGAATCCAGCATTTTTTCCACATACGGATGCGCGCAAAAACATTCGTTTCGCACAGCAATGTTGAAATAATCGTTCAGAAGTGCCGCAATGAGCCCGTGATCCATTCCGCGAATATTAAACGAAATAGATGCCGCTCGCGGACATGCAGAAAAATCCGTATCACCGTAGATATTGATTCCTGGAATTTCAAGCATTTTTTCAAGCACGTTATTTATAATTTTTGTTTCTTCCTCGAGTAAAAAATCCATTCCGATTCTATCTAAAATTTCAACAGCCGCACCCAAAGCAACTGCGCCAAAAATGTTCGGCGTCCCAGCTTCTTCGCGATCCGGAAATTTATCCTTCACGATATAACGATTTTCGTAAACTCTGCCAACCATTCCGCCGCCAACTTCTTCAGGCTCGATATCTTTCAAAAGGTTTTTCCGAGCAATCACAACGCCCGGCGAACCGGGCACATAAGTTTTATGTCCCGAAAAAACGAGCGCATCAATATCGAGTTCCGCGTCAGCATGCCCACCCATTTGGATTGGCACATGTGCCGCCATTTGCGCGCCATCTACAAGAAGATACGCGCCATAACGATGTGCTAATTTTGTTACTTCATTGATCGGATTAATTATGCCAGTTACATTGCTCACGCCGGTTACTGCGATATAATTTACCTGATTACGATATTTTTTTAAATTTTCTTCCAGCCCACGCAAATTTATACAACCCAGTTTCCCATCGTGGTCTTCTGCTGAAATATGAATCACTTTTCCGCCGTGTTTGCGGTGCGGCAAATCGTTGGAATGATGCTCCATGATGGAAACAATCACAATTTCTTTGTTGGGATTGAAATCGCGAAATACGCGCGCCATTCGATTGATGCCTCCAGTCGCTCCACTTCCGACAAAAAAACATGCGTATTCCTCTGGATTTGCTCCGACAAATGACAAAATCCGCTGGTGAACCCAATCGTATGTTTTTGTTGCAATCCGCGCAGAAAAATGCATTTCTGAATGCGTATTTGCATAATGATGTAAAAATTCTTCTGCTGTGCGAAATGCCGCACCCATCATCAAAGTAGATGCTGTAGAATCAAGATAAATTCTGCGGCTTATTTTTCCAGTTGCAAGCGGATATTTTGTATCCAAGCCGATGAAATCAGAATGAACCTTTGAAAGTAGATCTGAACCGCGTAGTTCTTTCAATTTAACCTGTTTTATTCTTCGATTGGAAAATCGATTATTTCTTCGACTGCTTCCATTTTATTGCCGCTATTATCAAACAGATCGTCCAACTCTAACTCAATAGATTCGATTCCTTCATAATTTTCCACCACTATCACAAAATAAAACTCGTCGTAATCTGCATTTGGCGTGAGTTCCTCAATATAAGACTCGACCACGTAATTATTCGAAGCATTTCTCACAGTAATCAAATTCGAAAGATTCCAAACTGTGGACATGTATTCACTGGCAGAATAACGAATCTCAATTTTAATGACATTTCCCTCTCCGTTTGTTTCCAATGCCACCGTGCTATAAATTACAGAGAGCGTCGGTTTTTTGGTATCAAAGATTGAAACAATTTTCGTTGATTCGGAAATTCCCCGCTCGCCGCTTGAATTAACTGGCGTGACGGCAAAATAGACAATTGTGCTATCGGTCAGCGGCGTTTGTAATGGATTATCATTTTGATAAACATCAAACTGTTCCGGCAACTCAAAAGAAGCGTATCGAGTTACAATTTGCGTGTCCTCATGATTTTCACCAATCAAAACCCAATCAGAATTATCGCGGCTGTCTTTCGCGTAAATTCGATAAAACTCAGCGCCCTCGCTGTGTTGCCATGATAAATCAAAATCTGTCGCGTCAAAATCGGCTGGTGAAATTTCATCATAATTGTCAATAGATAAATCTGTAACATCCTGCGGAATTGCCACCGTGCTAACTGTCCTGAATTCATAACTCGCCGATGCGGTATTTCCACCAGAAGAAACCAAATTGATATCGAGCGTGTAATCTGTCGCTTCCTCCAATTGACCGAACAATTCCAAAGTAACACTGTTTAATGAACTCCAAATCGCGGCAAAACCAACTTCGGCGAGATTCTCGTCGCGCAAAGCGAACTCTGTTAAGTCCTCATCCATATCCTCCGAAAAAACGAATGTGAGCAAAGAATCAACCGGGAAAAGATTGTAATCATCAAGGCTGGAATGTAAAACTTCCGGCGTCGGGTCGTGCCACGTTGTAAACATAATCTCCTCAGTTGCATCTGCGCCACGCTCAGAAATCATATTCGCGACAAAAATATAATCCGTGTTTTCTTCCAGTGGCTCGAGTGCTGTCAATGCAACTTGCATATTATTTGTGCCCCATTCTGGAAACAACAGCGTGCCAATTTCCATTTCATCGTAAAGTTGGAAAGAAGAAATATCTGCATTTAATCCAACAGAAAACACCAGTTCTATCTCCGTTGATACGATAAACGTTTCGGATTCTGTCAAATTTTCATAGAGAATTTTCGGAACTGGACCGACAGAGAGTGTTGTTATCGTCAGTTCAATTTCATTTGCCACGCCGGATTGACTGACCAGAAACATTTCTAAAGTGTAATTCGCTCCCGGATTAAAATCTTGCGCCGGATCAATTTGCACGTGCGTTTCTGATTGGAAGAAAATATCCACAGGGACTTCCACGTCCAAAGAATCTACTAATCGGAAACGAGATTCCTCCTGACTAATCGGTTGATTGAAATATAAATCGACATTTTCATCAACGCCGAGAGAATCATCGCTCAGATTGGAAAACGTAACAAACACTTCGTCTAAATTTTGAGTTAAAACAAGATTCAGCGGGCCGTTGTCTCCTGGCAAAAGACTGATTTCACCGGCAATTCCACCAAAATCAAATGCGCCATCCTGATCTGCATCATACGGTGCAACAGAATAATCTGCAACAAGTCCAGCAGGAAGTTCAGAAAATGAGAAGACGCCGGATTCGTTTGTCGTCGCAGATGTAATAATGGATGAGTCATAAATCCTCGCCGATGCTAGAAATTGAATCTGAACAGATGCATCACTGATACTCTCATCAAATGCACCCGCAATCGTGCCAGAAAGTGAAGCATTTAAAGGATACATTTGAACCGAATGGGCAACGGAAATTGTATCCAGCGGACTTAATTCAGGCGGTACATTTAACGCATTGGAATCCGCTCTTGACGTCGTTAGCCTCGCAGCATATCTAGATTTTTTAACCAACAGTTCATAATCTCCAAAATTGACACACAGAATCCGATACATACCGAGCGAATCGGTCATTGCAGGCTCTTGCCATTTTCCGCCGATTGAATATTCCACGCTCGCTCCAACGATCGGAACGCCGGTTGTGATGTCCGTAATAAATCCATGAATATCTTGAACTAATTGCTCCTGAATATCAGTATTGTCTAATTCCTCATTTTCTGTGGGAACTGTTGTACATGACATCCATGAGAAAAATAAAATCGCAATGAGCGAAAGAAAGAAAGGACGAAATTTAATCATTGTTTGCTCCTCAATCGTTTCAACTGAACCTATTTAGCCTTGTTATTGAGCCATTCTCGCTTTTTTACAAGCTCAATAGATTACAGAGATTCGTGGCGATTACCAAGACAAAAACGCGCGATTAAGAAAAAAATTGCGTGAACAATTGACGCTTTTTAATTAAAAAAAATGTAAAGTAGTTCACAATCATTTCTAAAAATTCACTAATTTCTCGGGTCAGCATTATTCATTTTTCGGAGAATTTGTAAATGGAAATTGAAAAAACAATAGTTGAGACAAATTGGGGAAAATTTCATCTTGCCCAAATTGGGGGGAAATTGTGTAGAGTAATTTTCCCGACGGAACAAGAAAACATGGAAAACTGGCTGAAAAGGAATTTTCCCGGATATTCTTGCGTCTCGAAAGACTCAAATAAATTCCCATTTGCAAGCGAATTGAAGCAATATTTCGCTGGTTCGCTTCAAGAATTTACAGCACCATTTATGCTTTCGATGACTTCATTTCAAGAAAAAACTTTGCGGTTTGTCGAAAAAATTCCATTTGGACGTGTGGTTTCTTATGGTGAAATCGCAGAAGCAATTGGATATCTTGGTGCCGCAAGAGCCGTTGGAAGCGCAAACGGAGCAAATCCGGTTCCGATTCGGATTCCTTGCCAGCGCGTTGTTGCGGCAAATGACGGCTTGGGCGGTTTTGGCGGCGGCTTGCACATGAAAATTGCCTTGCTGGAACTTGAAGGCTGGAAAATTTCAAATAAAAAATTAAGGAGAAATCACCGTGAAAACTGACCAAAAAACGATTTGGCAAAGATTGCGAAATAAATTACTAACCGGTATAATTACACTGGTTCCATTGTATATCACATTTGTTTTAGTCAAATTTTCTATCGAAATCGCACCCGATTTACCGATATTAAACGAAATCGAATTCTTGGAGGAACATCCGTTTTTGTATGAATTGTTGGGATTCCTGATCGCAATTGGAATCACTCTTGTTCTTGGATTTGTCGTCAGCAATGTACTCGGCAATAGGTTGTTTAAATTGTTTGAAAGGATTATGAAAAAATTACCGCTGGTTGGCACAATTTACAATTCATCCCGACAAATTTTACAAACACTTGCACTTTCGGGGAAGGGAAATTTCAAAGAAGTCGTCTATGTAGAATATCCGAAAAAGGAAGCATGGACGCTTGCTTTCGTAACTGCCTATTCCAAAAACAAACTCGGCGAGCAATATATTCATCTGTTCGTGCCAACGACACCCAATCCAACCTCCGGCGTGATGATTTTTGTCAAAAAGACACTAGTTTTGGAAACAGAAATGACCGTCGAAGAAGGTTTAAAAACATTAATTTCCGGCGGGATGATTGCACCGGAAGAAAATAATTTGCCCTAAGATTTATTCCGAATAACCAATTCGCTCAAACGAGTTGACCACACTGGAAATTAAATTTTTCGCGTGGGCAGAAATTCGTTTGAGATAACGAGCATACAGCGCCACAGCCGCCGCTTCGGATGTGCCTAAATCAGTTGTTTTTCCAGAAACAATACTATTCGTAATCTCATCGCAAATCGGTGAAATATCTGTTTTGTAAGATGCCATCAAATGCCGTGCGGCTATTTCATCCTGAGTTTTAAACGCAATGATTGATTTTTCAAGAATCTCACCAGTCGCTGTTTCCACAGAATGCAATTTTTCTTCCAACGAGCCAGCGGTAAGTCTTTTAGGGTGGTTAACCGCCATGTCGTAGATATTTTTTGTGTAATCTCCGATGCGCTCGATATCAATTATGATACTCACAAGCACCATTCCCGGCGCCAATTCTGAAGTTCCAGCCATGCAAATATGCGTCAAAATTTTATTCCGCACGTCGCGCTCGAAAGCATTGATTTGCTTATCCATCGAAAAAATATCAATCGGAATCTCCGAAGTATCGCTCTGCCGCAATGACTCGACAGAGGCTTTGTACATCGCCAAATCAATATCTAACATTTTATATGATTCGTCAATTGCCTGCTGATACAAATTATCTGATTGAAAAATTGAAAATAATCTTTGAAGAACTGACATTTTTTACCTCCCTAAGAAAATGACAATTAATGGCAATAAATAAAATAAAAATATAATGTAACTAATTGGAATTATCTTGTTCTGCTGAGCAAATTTTGCGGCAGATTTTGCCAACATTGGTGGAATTTTTTTCAAACCCGGCATTGGATAAATGATGAGAATTCCAAAAATATTAAAAAACAGATGAGCGAAACTCACCGTAACTGCATGAATATTTCCAGTTGAAAGTGCCGCAAGCATTGCTGTAACAGTTGTTCCGATATTTGAACCCAATGTATATGGATAAACTTGCATCAAACGAAGCACACCAGCACCAACCAAGGGAATCACGATAGATGTTGTAACGGAACTACTCTGAACAAAAACGGTTAAAATCATACCAAAAGTCATCGCGCGTATTCCTGTTTTGAAAATATATTTATCGAAAAATACCTCGACTTTTTCCAGAACAAGGCTGCGAAGAATTTTTACAATGCTCCATAGCATGAGAAAGGTCAGCAAGATGCTGACTATAAGAAACACAATTGGATTATCGAAAACAAGTTGCTGAAGAAGATGAACCGCCGGATCAATTATTGTTTTTAGTGGATTGGCAAGTTTTAAACCACCGACAGAATCAAATAGATTTGCTATTACAATAGCCGATTTGGAAAGTATCCCTGTAAAATATTCAATTGGAAATAAAATTAGTACTGCAATTAAATTAAAAAAATCATGAACTGTTGAAGCTGCGAATGCGCGACGGAACTCTTGTCCGTGCCGGATGTGACCAATCGCAACAATCGTGTTTGTCACTGTCGTTCCGATATTTGCACCCATAACCATAGGTACCGCACCAGAAACAGAAATTCCTCCGGCAGCAACCAAACCAACAATTATCGAAGTTGTCGTGGAAGAACTTTGAACAAGCGTTGTAGCTAAAATCCCAATAAATAATGCAGTAAGTGGATTGCTAGTCGATATGAGCAGTGCTTCGGCAAAACCCTCTCCCATTAACTTAAACGATGCGCCCATCCCTTTGATACCAACCAAAAAAAGATATAAGGCAACAAACACACCAATCGTTTTGATCATGGTTTCACGCTTCAAAAATGCCCCATCATTTGTTTAGAAAGTTGCTTATCAGGAAAGACTTAAAGTGATTCCCACTCGTCCTCGTCGTCGTCTGAGTTACCTTCTTCCGACCGCTCCAATACTTCCCACGAC
>JADHUZ010000017.1 GCA_016784265.1 Fidelibacterota bacterium | reverse complement strand
TCTCCCGCCAACAATTTCGTTCATCCCCGTGAACATTTTCCCGCTCAAAAACGTTCCCGCGGCGACAACAACGCAACGGCAAGCAACCTCACCAAGACCTCGAATTGAGACGCCGGAAACACAAGACTTTAAGGTGAGTATTCGCTCCACCTCTCCTTCAATGACAGAGAGCCCCTGCTGGTTTTTCACAGCCATTCGAGAATGTTTTATATAAAGCGAGCGATCAATTTGCGCGCGTGGAGACCAAACTGCGCGCCCCTTTGACCTGTTCAACGTTTTAAATTGGACACCAGCAAGATCTGCCAAGGCTCCAATTTCGCCTCCGAGAGCATCAATTTCTCTTACCATTTGTCCTTTTGCAAGTCCGCCAATCGCTGGATTGCAAGACATTACACCAATTGTTTTTTCGGAAAAAGTAACAAGCGCTACCGAACAGCCAAGTCGCGAAGCTGCCAGTGCCGCCTCAAGACCAGCGTGTCCGCCGCCAATCACAATCACATCAAAATCTGTGCTCTCCGAGCAATGTTTCACGTGAAACTATTTTCCAACGCAAAACCTTGAAAAGATATTGTTTAAAACATCATCTGTGGTGTGTTTCCCGAAAAGTTCTCCCAAAATAATATTTGCCAGTCGGACATCCTCTGCGATAATTTCAGGTGGCGAACCGTTTTGTATTCCAGATTTTGTTCGTTCAAGCGGAACAAGCATCCGCGAAAGAATGTTTTTGTGGCGCTCTTTGTGTATGATGCCCTCGCGCGGAGCAACGAATAGCCGCGCAATTATCTCATCAATTAATTGATCTATGCCGTCCCCAGTTTTGGCTGAAATACGCAACAACTTATTACACAGTGTTTCATTGGGCAACAAATCGCATTTACTTTGTACCGTGAGTATGTTTGTTGGGAAACCAAGATCTGTTGCGCCTTCTTTCGGCGGAACAAGATAAACCAGAAGGTCTGATGTTTGTAGCACCTCGTGGGTTTTCTCTGCTCCTTTCGTTTCAAGGAAATCCAAATCCTCGTTGTGCAAGCCCGCTGTGTCTATCAGGGTAACTGGATATCCTTTTAAGCTGATACGCTCAGTTATATAATCTCGCGTGGTGCCAGCAATATCTGTAACGATAGAGCGGTTTTTGCGCACTAAATAATTAAACAATCTGGACTTGCCAGCATTGGGCTTGCCAACAAGCGCTACAGTTGCGCCGTATTGTGCGCGACGTGTTTGGATAAATCCGTCAATCGCACCTTGGATTTTTTCTATGATTGAACATATCTGACCTTCAACGTTTTTGTAAGAAACTATCTCGATATTTTCCTCTGAAAAGTCAATAGAAATTTCCAAAGTAGAAACAATTTGTAGTAACAGATTTTGGATTGTTAAAAACTCTTTTTCAAGGGCGCCTTGCAAAATTTGTTGGGCGTGTTCTTTCGCTCTGTGTGTTTCCGCCGAAATGAGATCTGCGACAGATTCTGCTTCAAGCAACCCCATTTTGTTGTTTAAATATGCCCGTTTTGTAAATTCTCCGGGCTCAGCCAAACGAGCGCCAAGTTTGATTGCTGCACTTAAAACCTCTTCTGCGATAATCGCTCCGCCGTGCACAGAAAATTCGACAACATCTTCGCCCGTATATGAATGTGGCGAGGGAAAGCACGTGATAATTGCCTTGTCAATAGGTTTTAATTGAAAATAAATGGTTGCGAGCGTAGATTGCCTATCTTTGAATTTTTGTTTTTTTGTGAGTGCGTGAAGAATTGTAAAAGCATTTTTGCCGCTAATTCGCAAAACCGCAATGGCGCCAAGTCCGAAAGGCGTGATAATAGCAGCGATTGTGTCCGACACAAAAATTCCTATTTTGAGGATGGCCCCGAGGCTTGCACTTTGAGACCGCGAACAGATCCTGAAACAAATTTTTGTTGTAAGATAGTCAAAACGTTGAACAACACATAATAAAGATTGAGCCCCGCGGAGATTTTATAAAAAAGAAAGAAAAATACAGCAGGCATCATGTACATCATCATTTTTTGTTGCGAGTCCGCCGTTTTTGCTGTGGACAATTTTTGCTGAAGAACAAACGAGACAACCATCAAAAGCGGCAACAGATTAAACGAATCTCCCAGCAATGGCAACGAAAACGGAAGATTAAAAAGATTGTCGGGCAAAGACAAATCGTCAATCCAAAGAAAAGACTCACCGCGAAAGACAATGGTGGACCGAAAAACAGTAAACAAAGAAACAAAAATTGGCATTTGAACCAATAATGGCAAACAGCCGCCCAATGGGCTAACCTTGTGTTTTTTAAAGAGTTCCATTTGCGCCCGTTGCAATCCAGCGGCATCTTTTTTGTATTTTTCTTTAAGTTTGTTTATCTCTGGTTGGATGATTTTCATTTTTTCCATGCTTGAGTAACTTTTTTGCATTGGAAAATATAAAACTATTTTAACGAGAAACGCAAAAACAACTAAAGAAAGGCCGTAATTGCCGATTAGCAAATGCAATTTCATCAAAACCCAAAGAATACCTCGACCAATCCACGTAAAAAATGGCCAGCCAAAACTCATGATTTGGGTTAATGAGGGGTCAAGGTTTTCGATTGTTTCAAAATCGAGCGGACCTAGATAAACTTGAAAATTTTGTTCCGAATGTTTTAATGTCAAAAGATCAAGAAACATGGAGATGCGAAATTTTTTGTCGGCTGGTTTGCCATCTATTTTTTCGATATTCTCAAAAGATTTTCCAAAAACAGATCCAGATTTGGCAGGATGGTTTTTGTCGCAAACAACAGCACAAGCAAAATATTTAGACCGCGTCGCAATCCAGCGGGTTTGCCCAACAGACCGCTGTCCCTCTGCTGGAAACCAATCCCCATTTGTTTTGCCCATAATTTTTTCTGGTTTTTCGTCGCCCTGTAAAATGTAAGAACCGGTGTAGGATTGGTTGTCTTTCCAGTTTTCCTCGGTTTGTGTCGGTGCACTTTTCCACGCAATTTCGTAGGTTTCTCCGGTTAAAATTCCTTGCGGATCATCTATGTCAAGAGAAGAATCAAAATAATACCGATCCGGATAAAAGGTAAACGAGCGGCGAATTTCAATACTGGAATCAAGCAATGTCCAAAAAGAAATAGTGCGAGGTTTTTCACCCACAAAAACTGTCTCGCCCTGGTTGATTTCTGTGCTAATAAATGGCACGCTGGAAAGATCAAGGCTGTCGCCGAGAGTTGCGAACCGAATAGAAAAATTGCCAGCCGATCCTGCGGGAATCATATCTACTACGCGAGTATCAGCAAAATTGTTCGGATAAACCAGATTGCCATCAAGATCCTTTTCTATAATTTTTGCTGACGTAATTGTTCCACCAGACAGATTGGACAACTTGAGCACAAGCAGATTTGTTTGTATTGTAGTCGTTTGAATTTCAGCACTTGTAGATTCGTGTAAAGGAACAGGTTTATGCAAGTGTTCTTTCTCGGGCTTGCTTTCGCTGGTTATCGTTGTTGTTTGTGCGTCAACGGTTTTATCTGGTGGCTCTGCACACTGTCGCATCGAAGGAAAAATAAAGAAAAGAAATACAAGATAAATAAGAGCGATTGCTAATATGTTTTGCCGATTCACGCGCTGTCCTCCTGTTGGTTGTCCGGAACGGGGTCATAGCCGTGTCCGCCCCACGGATGACAAGAAAAAAGCCTTAGAGCGACCATGCGGCTCGCGACAAAAAAAGAAAACCGCCGATATGACCCGACGGCATATTCCGAACAGGTTGGATGGTATCTACAGTTATTCCCCGTGAACGGTGAAATTAATTTGCGATAAGCCCCTATGACAAAGATAGCGATTTTATTTGGAGAAAAACGAATCAATGTCTCTTGCAAAAATGTGAAAATTAAATTCTCGAATATGATTTTGTGGACGGAAAACAATTTGTTTGTCTTTTGGCATATTCGAAGAATTTTCGTTTATGGCGGCGCGAATACTGCGCTTGCAACGATTGCGCTTGACGGCGTTCCCAATTTTATTTGGAACAAGAATAGCACCGCCGCACGGCAAATCTGAAAGCACGTGCATCATCAGGCAATCGCCCCTCTGGATAGTGCCCTTTTGCAATACGCGACTAATTTGTCTGCCCGACAATCGAAAAAAACGAGATATGCGCAAATCAAGCGCTAAGCCTTTTTCTGCCCCTCTTTCTTCTGCGGCTCAAAACGGCTCTTCCGTTTTTCGTGCTCATTCTCTTGCGAAAACCGTGCTTGTTTGATCTTTTGCGATTGCTCGGTTGAAATGTTTGTTTCATTCTGTACCTCCTAATATTACTAAAAAAACGAGACCCGTAATTTCGTTATTTTTACAAATAAAACCAAAGTAAATATTTTTTAAAAAAAAGAATAAAAACTTGTTGTAAACAAAAAAAGATTGTCAAAAATTACAGCACACGAAAGTATGCAAAAAACACACTGTGGACAACTTGTGGATAATCACAGGTGTAAAAAGTGGGTTTGTTTTGGAGGATTTTTATATGGGTTTACCTGGCGTGGCAAGGCCAGCAGATTTGCAAGCCAAGGCGGAAAAGATTTGGTCGAATTGTCGCGACAAATTAAAAGATATTGTTGGTGCACGCGCTTTTTCAACCTGGATTGAGCCAGTCGGGGTTGTTGGAATGGGCGCAGGAAGCATAACCCTTGTTGCTCCGCACAAATTTCACGTTGACTATTGGGAAAAGAATATTCGCCCAGCCGTTCAGGGTGCACTAAAAGACGTTGAGCCTGAGATTAAAACATTTTATCTTGTTGTAAAAGAGATTAAAAACGAAACAGTTGCAATCGCGCGAAAACAACCACACAAACGAAAAATGCTCCAAGATGAATTTACATTTGATAATTTTGTTGAAGGTTCTGGAAACCAATTTGCAAAAACTGCCGCGTGGACATTTGTAACAAATCAAAACGGCACGCGATTTAATCCGCTTTTTGTCTATGGCATGACGGGGCTTGGCAAAACACATCTTCTGCAGTCTATTGGAAACCAAGCCGTTGACCAGAATCCGCGCACAAAGGTTTGCTATATTACAAGCGAAAAATTCTTTCGAGATTTTATCAACTCCATATCAAACAAAACCACAACGCAATTTAGCACCATCTATCGAAATGTGGATGTGCTTCTCGTTGACGATGTTCAATTTTTTCAGAAAAAAGAGGGCACGCAGGAGCAATTTTTCCACACATTTAACGAACTACTGCAAAAAGGAAAACAGATAGTCCTTTCTTCGGATAGAGCGCCAAAAGATATTTTGGGAATAGAAGAGCGCTTGTTGTCAAGGTTTCAATCGGGTTTGGTTGTCGATATCCAGCCGCCGGATTTTGAAACAAGAATAGCCATTTTGCAGCAAAAAGCGAATCAAGACGCTCTCGATATACCCTACGAAGTTCTTGAATATATTGCGACAAAAATTCAAACAAATGTCAGGGAATTGTTTGGCGCGATTGTTCGTCTCCTTGCAAGATCGCTTTTATACGAAGAGGAGATCACCTTAGATCTTGCTAAGCGTGAGATTGTGAAAATTTCACCGGGTGGACAATCGCAAAAAATCTCGATAGAATCAATTCAAGAAACAACAGCGGCAAAATTTGGTTTCAATACGGATCAAATCATCGGAAAAGGCAGGCGAAAAGAACTTGCTCTTGCGCGGCAAATTGCGATGTATTTATCGCGAGAAATGACCGAATGTAGCCTAAAAACCATCGGGTTGCATTTTGGCGGAAGAGATCATAGCACAATTATTCACGCCTGCAAACAGATAGGTTCATTAACGAAGAGTGATGGTGTAGTTAAAACTGCCGTAGAAAACATAACAAGCAAATTGGCAATTTAAAAATGAAATCACAACTTTTTGTTCTTGTCTGCCTGTGCGCAACCACCGTTTTTTCGAACGAAGTTGTAGCTGTCATCTCGGGCGGTGATTCGGATAGTGAACTTGGCGAGGTGATTTGTGCGGTGGATTGGACTGGTGACGGAAATGCAGATGTTTTTGTTTCTGCTCCGGGCTTCGAGAACGATAAGGGCGCGGTTTTTTTGTTTGCAGGTCCGATTGAGTTGAGCGTGAACATTCAAGATGCCACTAGTGTTGTTGTTGGTGATGCCGAAGGCGATAGATTTGGCGAAACTCTTGAATATTCAGAGACAGAACAGACCTTTTTTGTTGGTGCTCCCGAACGAAAACATGGCGTTGTTTATTCTTTTTTTGCGGAATTTTCTTCAGGTGCTGCCGCCACACAGTCTCATCAAAAATTTGTAGGAAATAACAATGGAGATAGATTTGGATCCTCTCTCGCGGTGGACGGTAGCGCGATTTGGATTGGCGCAGAAGACGCTGACGACGGTTCGACCAATAGCGGTTCTGTGTACAAATTTGCTCTTTCCGCGCTCGGCGACACAGTATGGACAAACACCGCAGAAGTCCAAATTTATGGCGGTTCTTCATCAGAGCACTTTCCGTCAAAAATCGAAATTACAGATTTTGATTTTAATGGAATTACAGACATTTTATTTTCGAGTGCGTACGCAAATATAGAAGCAACAGACGATGGCTGTGTGTATATTTTTCAGAATTTTCAGAGCGTTGGAATCTATTCCTCGGAAGACGCAAACCATATAATTGTTGGAGGAAACGAACAGGATAAAGTTGGTGAAAAAATCCTGTTTACAAAAGATGTTATTTTTGGAGAAACTCCGGATATCATCATCGGGTGCGAAAACGGCAACGGTTCTTTATACATCATTGACGGGGACAATTATCAGCAAATATCGAGAACACCTGAAAGTCATGCGATTATTGTTGGTGAAAATGAAGCGCAGATCGGTCAATCTGCAATGGTTTTTAGTGATATTAGCGGTGATGGCAAAAGCGATATTGTAATAGGAGCATCGAGCATGGCGGCAATCGCAATGTTTTATGGCGGATGTTTAAATGATCATCAAAACATAAGCGCAGCTCAGGAAATTTTTTCGCAAGAAGACACGGAATCATTCGGCGATCGTGTTTATGGTGCGAGCACAAAAAATACAAGCGGGCTTGATTGTTTTTGGGTTTCTGATTTGCAGGGTGGCGCGGTATTTTTGGTATCACCATCTGTAAACACGCTCGAATATTTGGACTATCAAATCTCGATTGACTATCTGACGAATTTCGATGGATCTGGTTGCTTTAGGGCGGGCGGAATGGTGCTCGCAACAATGGAATACGATGAAGGTGCAGACGAAATACACCCACCGCTACCACCATTTAATTATCTTTGGCTTGGCACCCGGCACCCAGAGTGGAACCATCCGCTTGGAAGCATGTTTTCTACGGATATGTATTCGCCAATAGCACCACATGAAAACTTTCAAAAATGGAATATTTCTGTGATATCTGATATGAGCGGACCGATTATCTTGGTTCCATCGTTTACAAAAACCCTGGAATATGGAGATTTAAGGTCTTATTTCATGAACAAAGAAACAAAAAAGTTTGCGCCAATATCAGCGATTGCGGATACGATTTATTGGGAAATCACACAGGAAACAACAACAAGCAACGAACTACGAATAGGTTATTATTGCCAGATGGACACGCTTGAATTTTCTCCAGGCTGGACTCTGTCAGGGTTTCCAATTCAATTAAAACGCTCCAATACAGACTCTGTTTTTTCATCTTCAATTGTTTATGAATGGGCAGGGGAGCAATATCAAAAGCCTGATACTTTTTTGATAGGCAACGGATATTGGATTGGCGCGGTTGAACCTGTCGAAAAGTATTTGGTGGGAAACCCATCGGAAACGTCCGAAATATTGCTCCAGGAGGGATTGCAAATGATTTCGAGCCCAACAACACAAAATATGCTTGTCGAAGACACAGAAATATGTGATAACGGCGATTGCTATTCTTGGGCGGATGCGGTGAGCGGACAACTTGGCTGGCTGGTTAATGTGGTTTATGGATACAACGAAGAATACGAAATGGTAACGCAGTTTGATCCTTGGCGTGGATATTGGATTGCCACAACGCGCGCAGGCTTGACTATAAAATTCGGTGACACAATCTCAAAATTCAAAAGAACGGCACAGGACAAACCGCAAAAGAGAATTCAAATTATTGCGACACAGCAAAACCTTTCTGATAATCTTTTGTCTTTTGGCGTTGATGATCGCGCGAGCAATCAATTTGATACACGGTGGGACTTTTTCAAGCCTCCAAAATCGCCGGATGGCGAAGGTGTTTACACATACTTCTTGGGCGAAGGTTACGGGGTTTCTGATAAATTGGCTCAGGATATTCGAAAAGATGTGCAATCTCAGCAATGGCAATTTTTGATTGAAGCAAGCGGAACAATAAATTTATCTTGGGAAAATACCGGCGCCATTGAATTTGACGGTATTTTATTTTTAGAACATGTTGGAATTGGTGAGAAGTGGAACATGCAAGAGGTTAATCAAGCAATTGTCGAAATAGAAGAAAACGCGTTTTTTTCTATCCAATGGACATCATCGACAACTGGCACGACGCCCACAGAAACAATGCCAGAAAAATTCGCTTTTCTGCCGGCTTTTCCAAACCCATTTAATCCTGAAATTGCGTTGCGGTGGAGAGCGCCAAAACCAACGAATGTGTCGATTTTAATATATGACATCAACGGAAAACAGATGTTTTCGGAGACGATACTTTCGGCGCGCGGCACAAACACTCGCACAATTTCTTCCGATAATTTCCCAAGCGGTGTTTATTTTGTTGCAATGCAAGACATGGAATCAACAGCAAAAATCCATCAAAAAATTTCTCTGATAAAATAATGAAATCCGCACGAATTATTGTTGCAACGAGCCTACTTTTTTTTTCGTGCGCAACTCAGCCCTTTGTTGTGAATTATTTTTATGGTCCTGTTGCGCTTGCAACGCTCAAAAAAACAGCGATCGAGAATCCGCAAAGCGCGGATGCGCAGATGAAATATTGTAAAACACTAACACAATTCACATACGCCTTTATCCACCAAGAAGCGGAATTTATCTGCGAAGAAGATCTTGAAAAATGCAGAATGATGATGCGCCGGGCGCGAGATAATTATTTGGAAGCACTTGATTATGGACACAAGGCGTTGGAAATAGACGGCGAAAGCCAGGAATCATTATATTATACCGCCGTTGCCGTTGGGTTGTATATTGGTGTTTCCAAAAACGATTTTCGTGCCATCGGAAAAATGGACGAAGTTGGCAGCTTGGCATATCACGCGCTGGCGATTGACTCAACTTGGAACGACGGCGCAATTTACGAATTGTTGTGTAATTACGAAGCCAGCCGCACATCTATCATTCGCGGTTCTCTCGAACAAGCCGAAGCGCATTACGAAAAAGCGCTGTGTTTGTCTGGCGGAAAACGAGCATCGGTTTTTGTAACAAAAGCAGAATCAATTTGTGTTCAAAAACAAAATAGAAAAGAATTTGAGAATCTCCTAAAAGCAGCACTTTCTGTTCCAGCACCAAAAAACTCAGCAAATCGCCTTGCCGATAAAATTTCCAAAAAACGCGCAAGATGGTTATTAAGTCGCGTAAATGAACTTTTTTTCTAACGTATATTTTATTCTTTTTGATGTTCGATAAATTGGTAATTTTTGACACATGAGAAAAACGATAATTTTCCTTTTAATGGCCAGCTTGCTTGTCCTGATGGGCGCCGGCAGAAAGAAAAAAGCGATTCACATTAAATTAGCGACATTGGCGCCAGAAGGTTCGTCGCCGCATCTGGTTTTGCAAAACATCAAGCATCGCTGGGAGAAAGCCACAAAAGACAAAGTGAAAATTACGATTTACGCGGGCGGAGTTTTTGGTGATGAAAGCGATATGGTTCGCAAAATGCGAATAGGCAGATTGCATGCCGCCGCGATAACAAACGAGGGATTGAGCTACATTCACAAAGGTGTTTATGGACTAAATTTACCGATGTTTGTGGATAATTTCGAGGAAATGAAATGGCTTAGGGGGAAGATTGCACCAACCTTGGAACAAAAAATGAGCGAAAACGGCGCAAAAGTCTTGTTTTGGGCAGATGTCGGTTGGGCGTATTGGTTTTCAAAAACGCCAATCTTATCACCGAAAGATTTGCAAAAAACGAAAATTTTCACTTGGGCGGGCGATGCACACTCTGTTAGAATTTGGAAAAAAGCGGGATTCAAACCCGTGCCACTTTCCGCAATTGACATATTACCGTCCTTGCAAACAGGCATGATAGAGTCAGTTGCCGCTCCAGCAATTGTCGCCGCGCCGGGACAATGGTTTGCGGTTGCAAACAATATGCTTGATGTGAGATGGTCGCCAATGATTGGCGCGGTGGTTATTTCTGAAAAAGCGTGGCAAGAAATCCCCAAAAAATATCATAAAAAATTACTCAAAATAGTGGAAGAAGAAGGCGCAAATTTTGCAATAGAAATGCAAAGAGACGAGCAAGCGGCGATGAGCGTGATGCTCGAAAATGGACTAAAAATTCAGCGCGCAGACGAAGAAATGATTTTGCGTTGGAAGCAAACCGCCAGGAAATTTTACCCGCTGTTACGAGGAACGCTTGTTGATGAGATGATTTTTGACAAAGTGATGGCGCTCGAACCAATGCTTGATTCGCTAAGGGCGACCAAACCATAAAAATCATAAAATCAGAAAAAATCCTCGCTATTGCTATTTTTGCGACAATGGCAATTTTACCCGTTTTAAACGCTTTGC
>JADHUZ010000016.1 GCA_016784265.1 Fidelibacterota bacterium | reverse complement strand
CTGTATTATCATCACCGTCATCACCTATTAAAAGTTCAATATTCCAAGTATGCTCTTTTTGATGAACAATTGATAATATAGCCAATTCAATAATGAAATCGCGGTTATAGGTTGGCATAACGATGGATATTAAATTTTTACTCATTGTTATGGTGAATTTCTTCTAAATTGTAATTGTTTTCAGAATATTCTCTATTACATCTATCACATTTCAATTTTTTTGTTAGTTTTTTACCACATTCACACATCCAACCAATTTGTCGTGCAGGATTTCCAACCATCATTGCATAATTTACTACATCTTTTATTATAACTGAACCAGCCCCAATAAATGAATGTTTTCCAATTGTATTCCCACAAACAATGGTTGCATTTGCACCAATAGACGCTCCTTCTTTAACCAAAGTCTTAAAATAAAAATTTGATCCTCTTTGAGGATATTTTGACCGTGGTTCCATCACATTTGTAAACACCATCGAAGGGCCACAAAAAACAAAATCTTCAAGTTCAACACCTTCATAAATTGAAACATTATTTTGAATTTTGACTCCATTACCAATTTTAACATTTTGACCAATATTTACATTTTGACCTAATGAACAATTTTGGCCAATTACTGCACCAGTCTGAATATGAGAAAAATGCCAAATTTTAGTATTTTTCCCAATCTCAACATTGTTATCTACATATGATGATTCATGCACAAAATAATCTTTCATTTTAATTAACCTTTTTGCATAGTGGATGATATTCTTCTTTTAAACCTACTGGTTGTAAATTTCTTATTTCGGATACTGCTTTTATGGCGTTGTAGGTATCATTAAGTCCAAAACCATTTCCTTTTAGTATTTCTAAATAACTTTTAGTATGTAAATCTGCAAATCCTCCACTAAATTCAATTTCTTTCTTATCAATTGTTATCGAACGATAAGTTCTTTGATCAATTTTTATTTGCTTTTTGGGAAGATATTCTGAATTCACAGATAAAAACCATCGAATATTTGCATGTTTAAGTTGTAAAAATCCAGCATTTATATCCGTTTTTTTAATATGCACAGTATTGTTAACAACTCCTCCAAAAATCCACAATAACATATCAAAAAAATGGATACCAATATTTGATGCAATACCTCCGGATTTTGACTCATTCCCTTTCCAAGAAACAAAATACCATTTTCCTCTACTGGTAAGATAAGTCAAATCAATATCATAGGTTCTACTCGGGTTTTCTTTTAATTCCAAAGAAACTTGTTCTTTCAATTTAATAATTGAGGGATGCAATCTAAGTTGAAGAATATTATTGATTTTATTTCCTGTTTCATTTTCAATTATTCCCAACTGTTCCACATTCCATGGATTTAATACTAAAGGTTTTTCGCAAATAGCATCTGCGTCACTTTTCAGAGCAAATCGGATATGACTATCATGTAAATAATTTGGAGAACAAATTGACATGTAATCAATTTTTCTTTTGGTCCTTCTATGCCATTTGTCAACAAATCTATCAAATCGTTCAAATTCAGTAAAAAAACTGGCATCTGGAAAATAGTTATCTAATACGCCTATTCCATCATACGGGTCAAAGGCTACAACTAAATTATTTCCAGTTTCTTTAACAGCCTTCATATGTCTCGGAGCAATGTAACCAGATGCTCCTATTAATGCAAAATTTTTATTCATAATACCCTATCTTATTGTCGTCATCCAATTTGATTTTTTTCTAATTTCGGGAAACCAATTATACATTTTCCCTTTAGGCCTAAAATTATGTATAGATTCAAACACTTCACATGGAGTTAACTTTTTTTCTCTTTTATCACGAGATTGTATCCCTATTACTTGTTGAACTGCAGAATACAAATATACTACAGGTATTTTATTCTCACTTACAAAATTATAGATTCTATACCAAAATTCTGGATCTCCACCACCAGAAGAATCAGAAAAAAGTTCATTATATCCACCAACTGAAAGTAAAAATTCTCTGTCAAAACTATAATTGGTTCCCTGTAAAATATTTTTTGATTTTCTTTTTATAAATTTGCTTCTAATAATTGAACCTGCTACAAATTTATAGTTTTGTAAATATTTATGATGCAAATCAATAGTATCTACATTGAAAACACCATCGTCATCGGTAAATAATATTTTATCATATTTAGATAAATTTATAGCCTTGTTTATATACATTGGTTTTCTAAATTTTCGACCTTCAAAACCAAAAGTAATTGGGTTAAAAACTCTGATTGGATAATCTATATTAAAATCCGTCTTTTGAAGCATATTATCCTCATCATCATTAAATATTAATATTTCACCAACATGCTTTGATTGAATTGAATTTGTACATCTCAATAATGATTCAAATCTTTTAAATGTAAAAATTGCAATTGTTAACATTTTACAATTCTTCCTTTGTCTCAGTCGCTGAGATTCCTTCGGTTCGTGGTAAATAGATTACTTCACAATATTCTTTCAGAAAATTAAATTTATCTTTCAAATCTTTCCCTCCACAATTTGATTGGCAGTTGCAATATCTTCTTTTTTTGTAATTTTAAAATTTCGCCATTCGCCAGCAATGACAATCGGTTTTTCGCCGAGTTCCATCACCATTCGAATATCATCTGTGGTTTCTCCATGAAATTTTTTATGTGCATTCCAAATTGTCTGAAAATCAAATCCTTGTGGCGTTTGTTCGGCTCGCAAATTTTCTCGGTTTGGCATTTCAACGATTTCATTTCCTGTGATTTTCACAATCGTGTCCGCAACTTGAACCGCTGTTGTAACTGCTCGATTTTTTTCCAACGCACGAATGCAATTTTGGATGATTTCAGAACTGACAAATGGTCGAGCAGTGTCGTGAATCAGCACTTTTTTAGTGTTTTTCGGACAGGCAAGCAAACCATTTTTCACTGACTCTCGCCGAGTTTTTCCGCCCGAAATTACGGTTACATTTGTGAAAGTTTTTGAGATTTTTTCCACCCAATTTGGATTGGCTACAATAATGATTTTTTCAATTCCCGAGATGTTTGAAAACATTTCGACCGAATAATCCAAAACCATTTTTCCCGATGATAATTTCAGAAACTGTTTTGGCGTTCCTGAACCAAAACGGGTTCCAATTCCACTAGCGAGTAAAATTGCGACAATCATTACGCTACCTGCTTTCGTTCGCCTGTTTCTAAAAAAGATTCTATCATTTTTGTCTTGACCACACGAAATCGATTTTTTTGCCATTTTGATTTTTGCCTTCTGTCATTTTGCTTTCACGATTTACTCCCATCGCAATGCCTCGATTGGATCGAGTCGGCTTGCACGGTATGCTGGATAAAAACCGCTGACAAGTCCTACGAAAATCGAAAATGAAATTCCCAAAACAACTGCCCAAAGTGGAAGATGCACAGGAATTTGTGGAAATGCGAATGCGATTCCAATTCCAGTGAGCGCACCGAAAATTACACCAATCAATCCACCAACTCCACCGAGCACAATAGCCTCGAAAACAAATTGCCACAAAATATTGCTTTTTTTCGCACCAATCGCTTTGCGAATGCCAATTTCACGCGTGCGTTCGGTAACGCTGACGAGCATAATATTCATAATCCCAATGCCGCCAACAAGCAGAGAAATCGCCGCAATTGCGACAGCGATAATGTAAATAAACGATAAACTTTCGTTAATCGTTTCAGCGAGTGTTTCCTGTGTGGCGATATAAAAATTATTATCATCGCCTGGCGGAATTTTTCGAATTGTGCGCATAATTTGGGTAACTTCATCTTGTGCTCGTTCCAACAGTTCGGGCGATTTTGCTTTGACAATCATTTGCAAACTACGATGCGAACCGAATTTTGCTTCAAATTTAGAAAGCGGAATGGCAACAATATTATCCTGATCCTGCCCAAAAATTTCACCTTTTTCAGCAAAAACACCAATGATTTGATAGCGAATACCGTTGATTTTCAGGCTTTCACCGACTGGCGAACCGAATGGAAACAACTCCTCTTTGACTGTATTCCCAACCACGACCACACTGGAATGTGAGGTTTCTTCTCGATCAGAAAAAAATCGACCTTCAACGATTTCGTAGCCAATATTCCCAGCCCAATTCGCCGTAGTGCCATGTAATTGCGTGTTTTTTATACGGTCTTTTTCGTGGAGAATATTGATGCCCCACCCACGAGATGCAAAAGCAGTAACTGACCGCACAGACTCCCCAAATTCGATAATCGCATCGGCTTCTTTTCGTGTAATATTCTCATCTTTGCTTTTTCGCCGATGTTTTCCAACTCCAATTTGCATGATTGGTTCGTTTTCCATCACCGTAAAACTATCGGAACCGAGTACATCAATTTGTTCTTGGATTGTGCCCTTCAAACCTTCCATCACCGTTTGCATCACCAAAATAGCCAAAACGCCAATCATGATTCCTAAAATCGTCAAAAACGACCGAAATTTATTGGATACAATCGAATGCAGACCAATTCGCAAACTCTCGAATGTTGAATGATGAAGATTGAAAATTGAAGATATTTTAATCACAGATTTCACCGATTTTTGCATTTTTATTCACTTTTGTATCGCCAAAACTGGGTCAAGTTTGCTCGCTTTTGCGGCTGGATAGATGCCGAAAATTAATCCAATACTGCCGCTAAATAAAACACCCAAAATCACAGAAGATGGTGCAATCACAGCCGGAAGCGGTGTGAAATGGCTCAAAACTCCAGCACCGAGAAATCCCAAAATCATCCCGACAAGTCCACCAAAAAGCGATAAAAATAATGCTTCAAACAAAAATTGCCCCAAAATTATACGCCGATTTCCACCGAGCGCCTTGCGAATGCCGATTTCCCGAGTCCGCTCCGAAACCGTAACAAGCATAATATTCATAATTCCAATTCCACCGACAAATAACGCCAACGAACCAATCACCAAAAGTGCCATCGAAATTCCACCAGTCATATTTTTGTAAAAATCCATAATCATATTTTGACGATTCAGCGAAAAATCATTTTTTTCCATCGGTTTGAGTCCGCGAGCGATGCGCATCCACGATTCTACTTCATTTGATGCAAATTCAATATCCACTTCATCGCGAACTTTTGCTTCTAATGTCAACCAGCGTCGCGTGCCAAAGTATTTTCTGAATGTTCCCAGCGGAATAATCACTTCTTGGTCTAAATTTTGCCCAAACAAATTTCCGCGTTTTTTCATCGTGCCGATAACGGTAAATGGGCGACTCCCGATTTTCACTCGTTCACCGAGCGGGTTTTTATTTGGAAATAATTTTTCCACCACTGCCGAGCCCAAAATCACAACTGGCTTGCGATGTTGATGGTCAAGTTCGGTCAAAAATCTGCCACTTTCTGGCATCGAAATTGGCGATGTGATGAGCAAATCGGGCGTTGTCCCAGTAACTCTAACGCCTTGCAAGCCGTTTTCGCGAAATTTGACAATTTTGCGTGAACTGACGGTTGTGTTCACAACTTCGAGGACATCGCATTTTTCTTCCAAAAAATCTCCCTGCTCTTCTGTCAATTTCGGACGATTAATGAATTCGAACCAATCGCCGCGATTGCCCCACGAAAAAACTTGAATGTAAATCGTGTGGCTTCCGAGCGTAGAAAATTGATTCTGAAAAAATCGTTCTGCACTCTGCAAAACCGTGTGAATAAAAATGATTGTCGTAACGCCAATTGCAATTCCCAAAATCGTTAAAAAAGTGCGCAATTTTCGTCCGCCGAGCGAAAAAAACGCGATTCTAATATTTTCCAGAAAAATGTTCATTTGTTGTCGATGATTTTGTTCGTTTCCATAATTTGAATTTCTACAAGTTTCGCATCCATCGAACCAAAAAGCAAATCGCTTTTAATCATCACAGGCAAATGTTCAGGTGTATCAGAAATCCAAACTTCCAGCCCACCTTTGATTTTTGATTTCTTGTCTAACTGCAATTTTGACGGCTTCAAAATGAAACAAGGCATTACACCCAATTTCGTTTTAATCTCTTTCTTTTCAAAGATTTTCATCGTAATCGGCGTAATTTTATTATTATCAAAACTTCGGAATGAATATTCCTTACCAATTGACAAATCAATTGAGCGTAAAAAATAGATCATCGCCATGAGATCAAAAACCGGCGCATTGACCGGCACATCGCCGGCACTCGAACGAATCACACTGTCTTGATAGTGCATTTCGGCGTGATAATTTCGTTTGTATTTTCCTTCGGAGATGTTCTTTTCGTATTTTAATGTGAATAAGCCGTCTTTATCAATCGTGGAAATAAGTTGATCTCGCACTGGGTAGATTTTGTCAATTAATCCTGTGGAATTTGTCCGTGATTGAATCACCCAATTAGAATCAGAAAGCGTTATTTCCAACGTGGTTTTTCCCGCAGGAATAAAGCGAAAATAAATTTCATAAGTTAATTTTTCACCGCTTTTGAATGGTAAATTTTGCGAGAAAACAGCACCGATAAAAATTAACCAGAATAAATTCCGCAACAATTTCATTTTTCGTTCGCTCGAAATTGCAAATTATAAAGATGAAAATACAGATTTTTATTCGCAATCAGTTCTTCGTGTGATCCGAATTCGACAATTTCGCCACGATCAAGCACGATGATTTTATCTGCATTTTGGATGGTCGAAAGTCGGTGTGCAATTACCAAAGAAGTACGATCTTGCAAGAGATGATTCAAAGCGGCTTGCACCTGCTTTTCGCTTTCTGTGTCAAGCGCAGAAGTGGCTTCGTCGAGGATTAAAATCGGAGGATTTTTCAAAATGGCACGGGCAATCGCAATGCGCTGTCGCTGGCCACCGCTTAGTTGCACGCCACGCTCACCAACGAGCGTATCAAATCCATCCGGTTGCTCGGAAATAAACTCGAATGCATTCGCCGCACGAACCGCATTTTCTATTGTTTCTTTCGTTGCGTTATCCATTCCATACGCGATATTGTTTGCGATTGTATCGTGAAAAAGGAAAGTTTCCTGAGAAACAATTCCGATGTTTTTTCGCAAATTGTGCAAATTGAAATCGCGAATATCGTTGCCATCAATAGTGATTTTTCCACTTGAAACAGCATAAAATCGCGGCAATAAATCAGCAACTGTTGATTTTCCAGCACCACTTGGACCAACAATTGCTAACGTCTGCCCCTTTTCCAAATCGAATGAAACATTTTGCAATACAGACATTTTTCTTCGACTTGGATACTGGAAAGAAACATTCTCAAATTTGATACATTTTTGAAATTCTGCAAATGGAATCTCACCGCCTTTTTCGTCTGGCAGAGTTTCATCGAGTAAGACAAAAATTCGTTCTCCAGCGGCAATACCCATCTGAATTTTGTGATGCATTTTGCCGATATTTTTGACCGGTGTTAGTATTGAAAATAAAATGATGATAAATCGAATAAAATCCTCACTACTCAAAAATCCGGTGTTCAAAACCGCAGTTCCAGCAAAAAATAAAACTCCGACACCAACAAATGTTCCCAGAGTTTCGGTGAGCGGCGACGAAAGCACATTGAGTCTCATTTGACGCAACGCCAGCCAAAAATAGCGATCTGCTTCTCGAACAAAGCGCTTGTCTTCCTTTTTGCCAGCTCCGAAGGCTTTGATCACGCGAATTCCGTCAATTGTATCGTAGATACGGTTCACGACAACCGCAATTTGCCGAAGCATTCGTTTGCTTTTCCTGCGAATACTACTCGAAATTTTGAAGATTAACAATCCACTGATTGGCAATAAAATTACCGAAAACATCGTCAATTTTGGGCTAATGACAAGCAGAATAAAAAAAAGCGCGATGATGTTCAGCGGATCGAGAATCATTCGATCAAATCCGGCAACAAGCGAAGTTTTAAGTGCATTCACATCGTTAAGAAGAATCGAAGAAAGTTCACCTTTTCTTCTTCGATCAAAAAATGAAAGCGGCATTTTTCGAATGTGACGGTACAATCTAATGCGGATATCATTGATTACCTTGAGTTGCAAAAACACCACAAGCAACGATTTGATATACAAAAAAAGATTTTTCGCCAAAAATGTGATAAGAATAATGATACATAAATTCTTCAAATCGGTTACTCGGTCTCCGCTGATGAAAACATCCGCCGTCCATTGTTTCAATTTATCGTTTAGTGAAAGTTCATATGCTATTTCTTGAGTTTGTTCGATCGTTGCCGAGGAATCGGAAAAAATCGTCTGTATCAACGATGCTGTTACCCAAAGTGAAACCGCATTGAAAAAAACAAATAATAGTGCCGAAATTAGCGCACCGGCAATCCGCCATTTAAATGGTTTTAGAAATTTCAGAATTCGCAGATAAATCTTCATCGCATTGCCAAATGGCTATCCGTTTTTATCCGATAGTTTGATATGCAAATCTTTCAACTGCGTTTCATCAACAAAAGATGGAGAATCATCCATCAGCGAAATTCCACTCGTCGTTTTCGGAAATGCAATAACTTCCCGAATCTGCTCAACGCCAGCCAAAATCGCAACTAATCTGTCAAATCCAAACGCAATTCCACCATGTGGCGGCGCGCCATATTGCAAGGCTTTCAGTAAAAATCCAAATTTTTCTTCCGCTTCTTCTTTGGAAATTTTCAGCAAATCAAACACTTTTTGTTGCAATTCATTCTCGTGGATACGAATCGAACCACCGGCAATTTCGTTTCCATTCAAAACCAAATCATAGGCATCGCTACGCACCGCACCAGGATTTTCATCAAATTTCGGCAAATCTTTCAAAATCGGACGCGTGAATGGATGGTGCATCGAAAACCACCGTTCCGCATCACTATCGTATTCCATCAACGGAAAATCAACCACCCAAAGAAACTCGTATTTTTCGGAATCTGCGAGATTTTCCATTTCCGCAATTTTGCAACGCAACGCACCCAAAGCCGGCAAAGTTACAGATTCATCATCGCCGATGAAAAACGCAATATCGCCATCGGAAATACCCCATTCTGCAATAATTTCCTTCTGCAAATCGTCTGCGAAAAACTTGGAAATTCCACCAACAAGCGCGTCATTTTCGCATTTCATCCAAGCCAAACCTTTTGCACGATAATATTTTTTCAAATAATCTGTCAATCCATCAATGACTTTCCGAGAATATTTCGCACCACTCGGCACAACCAAACCTTTGACTCGTCCGCCCGAATCTGCCACAGACTTGAACGCATTAAACTCAGATTTTTTTACGAATTCCGCAAATTCTTGGATTTTCAAATCGTATCGCAAATCGGGTTTATCCGAGCCATAATTTTCCATCGCTTCTTGATAATTCATCTTCCGAAATGGTCGCGTCAACTCAATTCCCTTGATTTCTTTGAACGCATTTGCCATCATTTCTTCTGCCACAGAAAAAACATCTTCTGCCGTTACAAATGACATTTCGATATCAATTTGCGTAAATTCTGGCTGTCTATCAGCGCGAAAATCTTCATCGCGAAAACATTTAACAATCTGAAAATACTTGTCCAAACCGCCAATCATCAGCAATTGTTTGTAAGTTTGTGGCGACTGTGGAAGTGCATAAAATTTGCCACGATGCAACCGACTCGGCACCAAAAAATCACGCGCACCTTCTGGTGTGCTTTTCATCAAAATCGGTGTTTCAACTTCGGCGAAATCCAAATTGTAGAGCGAATTTCGGATAATTTTATACATTTTCGAACGCAACAATAATTGCGATTTTAGCGCATCTGTGCGAATATCCAAATAGCGATATTCCAACCGCAAATCCTCTTTTGCACTTGTTCTGTCTGTGATTTCAAACGGTGGCGTTTTTGCTTCGTTCAAAATGCTGAGCGATTGTGCTTGAATTTCGATTTCACCCGTTTTCATCTCAGAATTTACCATTCCATCTGGACGCAAACGCACGATTCCGTCAACTTGAATGACGAACTCTGCACCCAATTTTTTCGCTGTTTTCATCAATTCAGCATTTTCCGGTTCAAAAACAATTTGCGTGATGCCGTATCTGTCGCGCAAATCGATAAAAATCAATTCGCCGTGGTCGCGCCGACGACTCACCCAACCAGAAAGTTGAATAATTTCATCAGTATTTTTTCCTGTTAATTCTCCGCAATGATGTGTGCGATATGCCATTTATTCCTCAAATTTACGTTTTTATTGAACGTGTAATTTACGAATGTTTCACAAGAACATTGAACATTCAAACTTACAACTTTGGAATCACAAAACTTTGCAAGCCAAACTCTCAAACGGTAAAATCCCCGTGCGCAAAACAACCAACTCACCGCTGGAAATATCAACAATAGTGCTACCGTTGCTTTGTTTGAGATTGTCATCCCAGATAATTTGGTCAATTCTTGCTTTCATTTCGGTTGGTAAATTACGGCAATTTGCAACAGACGGAAAACCAGAAATGTTAACGCTCGTAGTTGTGATGGGTTTGCCAAATGTTGCACAAATTTCAAGAGTAATTGGATGATTTGGAACTCGGCAACCGAGTGTATTTTGCTCTGAAACAACTGGTAAATCTTGCTTAGCGTTGCCAATAATTGTCAATGCGCCCGGCAAAAAATCGAGCAGTTTTGTAAATTTTGGCGGGATTTCAATCCAGTTTTGCAAAGTTTCAATGTCAGCGAACATTACCGAAATAGGTTTTTCGTTTGACATTTTTTTCAGATTTCGCAAGTTTTGGACTGCAGTTTTTGATGTCGCATCGCAGGAAAGTCCATTCAGCGTGTCGGTCGGCAAAATCACAGTTTCGCCCAATTCAAGTGCTTGTAAAATTTTAACCACAGATTTCACAGACTTTTCCAACGACGATGAAACCAAAAATATTGTTCAGGATATTGTTGCACGACATCCTCTATTTTCTGTGTGAAATGTGCGGTGATTTCTTCATGCGAATCCGTGTTTTTTGTTTCG
>JADHUZ010000015.1 GCA_016784265.1 Fidelibacterota bacterium | reverse complement strand
AATACGATCTTCTACTTTTTGGTTCGAATGGAAAGTCCCGCTTTGTTTCAACATTCCATCAACTAGAGTTGTTTTCCCGTGATCAACATGTGCTATAATAGCGATATTTCTGTAATTATTTTTTCTCATTTCTTCCTTTTCTTAATTTTCTATGACTGTTGGTTTTATTGCGACTATTTCGGTCTTTGCGTAGGCTTGTACGATAGGTGTAATTTACATAGTTTTACAACTTTGAACCAATGTATATATAGGCAAATATTAACCTTTTCCAAATTCTAAAATGCCGTTAGTTCCTTCCGTCACGAATGTAGCATAACTCCATATTTATAGAGGAGATAGAAAGATTTCAACATCAAATTATCATTAAAATATGTTGTCTAACTTTCTTCGAATAGCCATAGTCCTCGTCACGACGTTTTCCAAAAATCGAACTTGTCTAACTGTCTATTTTTACTAAAATGTCTAAAACGACGGCACCAAATGCGTAACTCCTTACAATACAAAAACTTAACAGACGGAACTAACGGCAATGCAAAAAGTGAGAGAATCAGAGACTTTTGCTAAAAAAGTTCGAATTGCCATAGTCTTGGCTTACGACACATCAATTTAATCGGAAATTGTGGGGTAAAATAAATGGAGTAAATAATGCTGTAAGTAGTCGTATTTACGAGTAGTTACAGCAAACCCCACAATCGCTTGTAGGGTTTGGAAAATAATCACTGGATTATTTATTGATGTACGCCCGACAGGATTCGAACCTGTGACCTCTTGCTCCGGAGGCAAGCGCTCTATCCAGCTGAGCTACGGGCGCAAAAAATTTTGTAAATTAGCCTTCTAAAACTTGGTTCACCAACTGAACAATATCTAAAATGTTCAGCATTTCGTTTTCATCCATATCGCCGGCAATCAATTCTTCAGCAGTCGGTTGATATGTTCCAAGCGCGCAATTAACCAAAATCACAACATCTAATATATTTAGAATTCCATCAAAATTAATATCACCTGCTAAAGTTGGCGACGATGAAAATTCCAAACATAAAACTACAGGGCGATGGTCGCTAACTTGGCTCGAATAGTATGATACATAATTTTCCGCATGAATTGTCTGTACGAAAGAATTTTCCGCATCGAATTCATCAAACAATTCGTCAGTGATTAAAATATGATCCAAATGCGATGGCCAAGATGGATATGACCAATCCGACGAACTTCCCTGCCCAATCGCCATATCCGTGAATTGATAATTTGGAGAATCCTCGATAAAGCCCCAAAATACATTTGTGCTTGACGATTCGGTTATATCATCATTCAAATCACCGAGCAAAATTACATTTTCATCGCTGTGATTGTTATCAATCCAAGTTTTCAATGTCTGGCTCGCCTGCAAACGACGGTCTTCATTTTCACTGCCACTACAACATTTAAAATGATTATTGATGAGCAAAAAATCAATGCCACTCCAAGTCAAATCTATCACCAATGGTGAACGCGGAAACGCATACCAATCCTGTCCGTAGATTTCGTAATGATTGTTAATTATGATTTCATCAGTCTTGTAAATAAAAGCCAAATTTATATCATAACTTGCAGAATTTGCGCGATAGCCATTCCACCCACTCAGCGAACTCAACAACTGGTTGAACGACGCCAAATTTTCAATTTCCTGCAAAACAATGACATCCACATTAATTGCGTTGATAATTTCAACGGTTTTAGAAATTGTGTTTCCGCTCAACGGGAATTCTTTCAAATTCCAAGTTACAATGTCAAAAGTGGCATCCGAACCAACAGACTGGCCAAAACTCGATGCGACAAAAAGCATCGAAACAATGATATTTCTTATTTTTTTCATGCGGTAAGTTTACGAATTTTTTACGCTATTGTTTATGCGTTAAATCACAAATTTGATTTTGCCGAGATAAGCGTATTTTCGAGCAACATTGCAATTGTCATTGGACCAACTCCGCCCGGAACTGGCGTAATCGCAGATGCAATTTTGCTGACTTCCTCAAATTTCACATCGCCGACGAGTTTGGATTCATCGTTTTTTTCGATTCGATTGATACCAACATCCACAACGACAGCACCGTTTTTCACAAATTCAGCCGTAACAAATTCGGCTCGCCCAATTGCGGCAATCAAAATATCCGCAGTTTTTGCAATTTCTCTTATATTTTTCGTCGCACTGTGGCAAATCGTAACAGTCGAATTTCCAATCGATTTAGCAGAGAATAAAATCGCCGCTGGAATGCCGACAATCTGACTTCTTCCCAGCACGACTGCGTGTTTTCCCGCAGTTTCGATATTGTGTTCTTTGAGCAATTCCACAATCCCTTTCGGCGTGCATGGGATAAATTGCGGTCTGCCTTGTTGAAGCAAGCCAATATTGTGCGGATGAAATCCATCCACATCTTTTTTCGGTGAAATCGCATCAATCACTGCCGTTTCATCAATGTGTTTCGGCAATGGCAATTGCACCAAAATCCCATGAAATTTCGGATTTTGATTCAATTTTTCGATGATTTGTAGCAATTCTTTTTCTTCGGCATTTTCTGGCAGCCGAATCGTTTCGGAAAAAATCCCAGATCGTTTGCAAGCACGACCTTTGTTGCGAACATACACCGCCGAAGCAGAGTCCTCTCCAACCAAAACGACTGCAAGCCCTGGAATAATTCCAAGTTCAGAAATTTCTGATTTTATCCGCTTGCGAACTTTTTTCGCAAGGGCTTTTCCATCTAAAATTATAGCCATTTGAATCTACAGAACAGTGTCAATTTCGGCTATAAGTTTGTCAATTCTCTCAATTTCTTTGCTGTGGTCTTGATTTCCCCGCATCATTTCGCCGGCTATATTCATCGCCGCAAGAATCACAACTCGTATTGCAGGCTGAGATTTTCCCAACGCATCTTCCACTTCCCAGATCTTCTCATCCACATATTTCGCGATTTTGACAATAGTATCTTCTCGCGTTTGCCCACGAACTAAAATCTCCTGCCCGTAGATACTGACTTTTACCACATTACCCATATCGAACCTCCTAAAATTTTGAGTTATCGTAGCACAACTTGAAAATCTTTTTCCGCCACAGCCAAAATTTTTCGCATGAATCCATCAATTTCAGCATCGGTTAAATTTTTACCAATTCCACGAAAATAGAACCGAAATGAGCGGCTCGCTTTTCCATCAGGCACAGAACCACCTTCAAAATATTTCACAAATTCAACTCGGTATTCACAGGAAAATTTTAAAGATTTAAACAAATTTAACATATTCCCCACAGGAATAGATCTGTCGCAAACCAAAGAAAAATCCCGATTAATCAACGGAAAATTGGAAATATGCTTCAAACGACGCACATCAACCGCAGATTTCTTAAATTGATCAAAATTCATTTCAAAAGCAAAAACTTGCTGATCAATATCATAGGATTCCAGCAATTCTGCGCGCAAAATGCCAAAAATTCCAACAGTTTCATCGCCATGACGGATTTCCATTTTAGCCTGCCAATATTCATCAGGCGTCGCGGAGAGCATTTGAAAAGAATTATTCTGAAATGCCGACAGGCCAGAAAGAACACCTTTGAGATGAAAAAGCGACATTGGAATTGGCTGTTCTATTGACCAATGTTCCATCAAATAATTTCCAGTAATTGCTCCGGCAAACGCTTGATATTCACGAGCAAGCGTCTCTGATTTTTTATCCGATTCAAACAGAGTCCCAATTTCAAAAAATCTAATATCGCTGTGCTGGCGGCGTAAATTGAATGAAATTGCCCGCAATAATCCCGGCAAGATAGATTGTCGCATGTGCGAGAGATCGCTGGAAAGCGGATTGCTTATCGGCACCGAACTACCACGAACGAATGTGCGTAAATCCGCAGTTTCGCGATCCATGCTGACAGTATAAGTTTCATCAAATCCAGCACCAAACATGCGTTGTTTCACCGAATCAACAATCGAGTTTTCTTCCGAAGTTCTAAATTGCACATGAAAATTTACAGTCAAATCAGATTCGACATTTTGCATTCCATACAATCGAACGACTTCTTCAATCAAATCAATTTCGCGTTCCAAATCAGGACGAAATGTCGGCGGTTTCACGACCATCATATCATCGGAAACTTTCTCGACAGTAAATTCCAATTTCCTAAAATATTCATGAATTTGCTCCATTGTGAAATCCACACCAATTATCCGGTTTGCACGCGAAATACGAAATTCAATAGGATTCGGAACAATCGGATTCGGATATTCATCAATTCTACCAGACCGCGCCGTGCCACCTGCGTGTTGAACGAGAAGTTGCGCGAGTCGCTCCAGCGCATAAATCACACCTTCCGGATCTACACCGCGCTCAAAACGCTTTGAAGATTCAGAAGCAAGTCCCAAAATTTTTGAACTTTTCCGAATGATGCCGGGAGCAAAATAAGCAGATTCAATCAAAATCTTCGTTGTATTCTTCGACACACCTGATTTTTCGCCACCCATCACGCCACCGATTGCAACGGGCAAATCGCCATCGCAAATCATCAAATTGTCGGCAGTTAGTTCATATTCTTTTTCATCGAGTGCAAGAAATTTTTCACCATTTTTTGCGCGACGGATATGAATTTCTCCAGATTTTATCAAATCCAAATCAAAAGTATGCAACGGCTGTCCCGTTTCCAGCAACACAAAATTGGATAAATCAACTACATTGTTAATCGAACGAATGCCAGATTTTACAAGATAGTTTTGCAACCATTTTGGCGATGGCGCAATCGTTACATTCTCAACAATTCGACAAGCATAGCGCGGACAATCATCTGGATTTTCGATTTTAACCTTGATTTCTGAGCCGATAGGTGCACCTGTTTCCGGATATTTCGTATCCGGTTTTGAAAAATTTGTATTGTTCAAAATTGCCGTTTCGCGCGCCATTCCGAAATAACTCAAACAATCCGGGCGATTAGGCGTTACATCCGTTTCTATTGTCGCATTTTCAGCAATAATCTCTGTAACATCTTTTGTTAATGCAACATTCTCACCCAATTCGATAATTCCAGAATGGTCATCGGAAAGTCCAATTTCGTCTTCTGCAACAAGCATTCCTTCGGATATTTCTCCGCGCACCTTTCGCTTTTCAATTTTGAATTTTGGCGTAAGTTGCGTACCAATCGGTGCAAAAACACTTTTCATTCCATCGCGAACATTTGGCGCACCACAAACTACTGCAAACTCGCCATCTTTTGTTTGAACCTTGCAAAGCGTTAATCTATCGGCATTCGGATGCTTTTTTGAAGAAATTACTTTTGCCACTCGCAAATCTGAAAAAAAGGTTTTTTGAGCAAGATGATAATCAGTTTCTGTGCCCAGAAGTGTCAGTTTATCTGCTAACTCGCCTGGCGAATCATCAAACCGAATATAATCTTTAAGCCATGGTAAATAAATTTTCATAAGCGATTAAAATTGGTGTAAAAACCGAATATCATTCTCCCAAAACATACGAATATCTGTGATTCCGTATTTCAGCATTGCAGGACGCTCAACACCCATTCCAAAGGCAAATCCTGTGATTTTCTCAGGGTCAAATCCGACTGATTTGAACACATTCGGATCAACCATTCCACAGCCGAGAATTTCGAGCCAACCAGTGTGTTTGCAAACTCGACATCCGGAACCACCGCAGAGAAAACAAGAAATATCAACTTCTGCACTCGGCTCTGTAAACGGAAAAAAACTCGGACGAAATCGCAATGCAACATCTTTCCCGAAAAACCGTTTGCAAAAATACTCGACCGTTCCCTTCAATTCTGCGAAAGTAACATTTTTATCCACATACAACCCTTCAACCTGATGAAACATGCAATGACTTCGTGCATTTATCGCTTCATTTCGATAAACACGCCCTGGTGAAATAAATCGCAAAGGAGGTTCTTTGTCCATCATCACACGAATCTGCACTGACGATGTATGCGTTCGCAAAAGCACATCTTTTGTGATAAAAAATGTATCCTGCATATCGCGAGCAGGATGATTTTCCGGAAAATTTAGTGATGAAAAATTGTTAAAATCCGTTTCAACCTCTGGGCCCGTTTCCACCGAAAATCCAATCTCGTTAAAGATGGAATTTATTTCATCCATTACTTGAGATAATATGTGTTTATTGCCGTATATTTCGGGAGTTCCAGGAAGCGATACATCCATTGACAAATCAATTTTCTTTTTCTTTTGAAATGATTGAATTGCCTCAGAAATTTTCTCTTCAACTGATTTGCGAAGCACATTTAAGTGCTTGCCAGCACTGCGTTTTTCGTCCGCGCTCAGTTTTGGAATTTCTTTGAATAGAGATGCAACAATCCCCTTACGACTCAAATATTTTCGCTGAAGATTATTGAAATCCTCCAAAGATAAACACGCACTGAACTCACTATCGAATTCCGTGCGTATTTCTTTGATCCGGACTTGTATGTTCACCGGATTAATTTATTGCGTCAACAATTGCCTTGAAATCATCTGGTGATGTTGCCGCCAGATGAGCCAATATTTTCCGATCAAGGGAAATATCGTTTTCTTGTAGTTTGTGCATGAAAACCGAATAACTCATTCCATGCAATCGCGCGGCGGCATTGATCCGCGTAATCCAGAGCCGACGAAACATCCTTTTCTTGTTTCGGCGATCCCGATATTGATATAACAACGCTTTTTCAACTGTGTCTTTCGCGTTGACATATAGATTTCCACGAGAGCTATAATAGCCCTTCGCCATTTTGATCATTTTTCGATGGCGACGATGATGTGGAACCGAACTGTTTGCTCTTGGCATAGATATTCTCCCGCTATTTTACTTTACTCAACAGTGTTTTCACACGTTTCAAATCACCGCTTTCAACCAATGTGATTTTTCTCAAACGACGTTTTCTTGAAGCTGATTTATGCTCCGACTTGTGATAACCAAAAGAATGCATCCGTTTTACTTTTCCCGATGCAGTTCTCTTAAATCGTTTTGATGCGCCTCTATGCGATTTCATCTTGGGCATTCATTTTTCTCCTATGATTGTATAATTAAATGCATCCGTCGAGAACCTTCCGTATAATTCTCAAATTCAGCAGATTTTATTAATTCTTCGCAATCTTCTACGATATGTTTTAACAACTCCGCGCCATGTCCCGGGTGCGCAAGTTCCCTCCCCCGAAACATTACCGTAACCTTTAATTTAACACCTTTTGTCAAAAATTCCTTAATCTTATTTAATTTATTTTCATAATCATGCTTGCCTACGTTCGGCCGAAATCGGATTTCCTGCACTTCAACTTTGTGCTGTTTTTTCCTATTCTCTTTTTCACGTTTTTTCTGCTCATACATCATCTTGCCGTAATCCGCTATCTTACAAACTGGCGGATGAGCATCCGGCGAAACCAGTATCAAATCCAATCCTCTGTTTTTGGCAATCCTTAATGCAGATTCCGTGCTAATAATCCTATTTCCATCAACAGTAATTAAACGCACTTTTTCTGCTGATATTTCTTCATTTATGTAAGTTTCTACTTTTTTGCCGATATTTGGGCTCCTTCATTTAGTTGATTATCAAAATATGTTAAAAATTTATCCAGCGACATTGTTCCCATATCGTCGCCACTTCGTAATCGCACAGCCGCACCATTTTCTTCGATCTCACGGTCACCTACGACAAGCATCATCGGGATTTTTTGTTTCTGTGCAACTCTTATTTTGTAATTCATTCTATCGCCGCCATCATCAACGCGACTGCGAATTCCGTGTTTTTTCAGTTCATCGTTCATTTTGTAACAATGCTCCAAATGACGGTCTGCAATCGGAATCAACGCCACTTGTTCCGGCGCAAGCCAAAGCGGAAATGCGCCCGCAAAATGCTCCACCAAAATTCCAAAAAAACGCTCCAAACTGCCGAACAACGCACGATGAACCATATACGGACGATGCAATTCGCCATCTGCTCCAACATACGACAAATCAAATCGTTCTGGCAAATTGAAATCAAATTGAATCGTGCTCATCTGCCACTCGCGACCGATTGCATCTTCAACTTTCAAATCAATCTTCGGACCGTAAAACGCTCCACCACCTTCGTCAATTTCATACGGCAGACCTTCCGCTTTAATTGCACTTTCGAGTGATTTTGTGGCTTGGTCCCAACGCGATTCTTCCCCAACTGCCTTTTCTGGGCGAGTCGAGAGATATGCCTTGATTTTCGTGAATCCGAAAGTTTTCCAAATAAAATTGGAAAATCGAATCACCTCTACAATTTCATCTTCGATTTGCTCTGGTGTGCAAAAAATATGTGCATCATCTTGTGTAAATCCACGCACACGCAATAATCCATGCAAAACGCCCGCTTTTTCATAGCGATAAACCGTTCCCAATTCCGCCCAACGCAACGGCAAATCGCGATACGAACGCATTTGCGATTGGTAAATTTGAATGTGAAATGGGCAATTCATCGGCTTGACAAAATACTCCATTCCGTCAATTTCCATCGGCGCATACATTCCATCGCGATAAAAATCCAAATGCCCGGAAGTTTCCCATAATTTCGCTTTTCCAATATGCGGCGAATACAAAATTTCGTAGCCATTTTTGTAATGTTCACTCCGCCAAAAATCCTCAATCGCCGAGCGAATTCGCGCACCTTTCGGATGCCAATGCACAAGTCCAGGACCCACATCTTCGGTTACCGAAAATAAATCCAAATCCTTGCCAAGCCGACGATGGTCGCGTTTTTTCGCTTCTTCAATTTTTTCGAGATATTGATTGAGCAAATCTTTTGTCGGGAATGCCGTGCCGTAAATTCGTTGCAACATTTCGTTGTTTTCGTCGCCACGCCAATAGGCACCTCCTGTGCTCATCAACTTGAACGCTGGAACTCGTCCTGTGTGCGGCAAATGCGGACCGCGACACAAATCCAAAAAATCATCTTGCTCATACAATGAAACTGTATCTTCTTCCAAATCGCGAATTATTTCAACTTTGTAATCCTCGCCAATTTTTTCAAAAAGTGTGATCGCTTCATCATGCGCCATTTCCTTGCGTTCAACTCGATATTTCTTTTTGATGATTTTTTTCATCTCTTTTTGAATGGATTTCAAATCTTCTGGCGTAAATGGATTTTCGACCGAAAAATCGTAATAAAATCCATTTTCAATTGCAGGACCAATCGTAACTTGCGCCTTCGGGAACAATCGCTTGACGGCTTGTGCCAAAATATGCGATGTCGAATGTAAGATAATTTCGTGCCCCTCTGCCGAATCCATAAAAATCGGTGAAATTTCACAATTTTTGTCAAGTTGGCGATGCAAATCAAATGATTTTCCATCCACAGAAGCCGCAATAATTTTATGCAAATCGTCAATTTCTAACGATTGAAAAATCTCAAATGGTGTAGATTGGATTGGAAAAGAACGCTTCTCGCCCTGCGAGACCGTTACAAAAATCTCGTTCATAGAATGTGGAAAATATCCCTCTGAATATGTTGTAAATCAGTTTTCATCGTGTCGTGGGCGATACTGGACTCGAACCAGTGACTTCTTGCGTGTCGAGCAAGCACTCTAACCAACTGAGCTAATCGCCCCAAAAAAACAGACTCGTAATTTACCACTTAATCAAATATCAGCAAAACTGTTTATTGATGCAAAAGCTCTGTGGTTTTCTTCTCATCTTTCAAAATCTCAATCGCCTTCAAAACCCACTCGTCAGTGCTGACCATAAATTCATAACGCGCTTCGTTCCCATCACGATTGAGATAGAGATTTTGGTAAAAATTTCGCTCGATAATGTTAGTTTCTTCCGAAAATTTCTCCAATCGTTTTTCCGCAATTCGCTCTTCTAAAATTTTCAATGCATTCTGGTCGTCGGCATTCAACGAATCAAATTCTGTTGTGAAAAATTTGAGATGTTTACTGTGCTCATCGCGCCAGTTGAAATCAGAATCTTCTAAAATATCCCACATTTTCCCAGCATCAAAATCATCGCCAATCCTATTCTGAAATCGTTCAAAAAGTCCTTGCTGATTAAGTTGCAATGCCAGCGCGCTTCCACCAGGAAATTCAAGTTTGATATCCGGTTCGATTCCACCTTTGTTTGCCATTTTTCTGCCGTTTTCTGAAAAATATTCCTGCTCCGTCGAGTCCAAAATCACCGCAGAATCGTTGTATTCAATTTTTTGAATCAGCCGTCCACTCGGCAAATAATATTTCGCTGTGGTGAGTTTTATCGAATGGTCTCTATCAAGCGGAAATACACGCTGAACAAGCCCCTTTCCAAACGATGGCTCGCCAACAATAACGGCACGATCAATATCTTGCAAAACGCCGGAAACAATTTCGCTCGCGCTCGCGCTTCCCTTGTCAATTAAAACGACCAAAGGTAAATCCGAAGAAATCAGCGGAGTAGATTGACTAAAATATTCTTTAATTTTTGTATCAAGATTGCCACGCGTTTGGAGCAATAATTCACCTTCTGGAATGAATAAATCCAAAATATCAATCGCCGATTTGAGCAATCCACCCGGATTTCCGCGCAAATCGAGAATCAAGCCATTTTTCAGTTCTGGAATCATTTTTTCCAATTCATTCTCAAAATCCGCCGTCATCGTTTTGGAAAATCGCGAAACTCTAATGTAGCCGATTCCATCATCCACAAAACCAGCATACGGAATATTTATCAATTTCACATCATCTCGCGTAATCGTAAAATTCAATTCGCCAAATCCATGCCGAATCACCGTCAATTCGACATCGGTGCCTTTTTCTCCGCGAATCTGTTTTGCGACTTTGCTGAGTTTTTTCCCAACAATATTTTCATCATTCACCGCAATTATTCTATCGTTTGAGTGCAATCCAACTCGCTCGGCGGGTGCGCCCTCCATCGGCGCGATGACGATAATCGTGTCCGCACGAGTCGAAAGTTGCGCACCAATTCCGCCATATTTTCCACTGGAAAGTTGTTCCATATTTTCTTTATCCGATTCATCCATAAAAATCGAATACGGATCAAGCACGCTCATCATCTCTTCCAAACCAGCAGATACAAATTTTTCTGCGTCAATCGGATCCACATATTCCGTCAACGCTTTTTGAT
>JADHUZ010000014.1 GCA_016784265.1 Fidelibacterota bacterium | reverse complement strand
CGGTTGGCAGAGTGTTATTACTCCTGATCCGACGATGACTTTTGATGCTGATTCGTCCAAATGGGTTTATACATATACGATTTCAAGTTCGGCGACTTCTGTAGATTTCGTTTTCAACGATGGCGGAAGCATTTGGGATAATAATGGCGGACAAGATTGGCACATTGCCGTTTTGGGCGGAAATCCGGGTGATGATTTTGTGATGGACGGCTCGCTTGATGAATCGGCTGAGTTGATTGGCTCGGATAATGGAGTTGATTTTTACGCTGATTGGAGTGATGAGCAATTGTATGTCGCTTGCGATCCAGCGGAAAATGCAGATCATTTTATTTTTATTTCTGATGGAAATACGACAATGACGACTGCGCCGTGGGCAAAAGCGGGACAAGTTGCGCAGTGGGCTGCCTATTTGGCAAATGAGTCCACAAACGGCTGGAGTGGTTGGTTTGATGGCGGAAATCAGCAAATTTGTGGCTCGATTTTGGAAGGTGTTTTGGATTGGAACAGCGAATTCGGCGCAATGCCAGCATCTGTTTTTCTTGCATTCGGTGCTTATGAAACAAACGATGGCGGCACATTACAAATCCAAATTCCCGTTGACAGTGGCAATGGAAATATTGAAATTTCAGAATTTTATGAATTGGTTTTAAGTGGCGAGGAAATCTTGCTTGGTGATGTGAATTTCGATACGCAAATCAATATTCTTGATGTCGTGATGCTCGTGAATTTTGCGTTGAATTTAGAAACTCCAAATGCTGATGAAACGGAAGCCGCAGATTTGAATTTAGACGAAACTTTGAATGTGCAAGATATAATTTTGCTCGTAAATTTAGTATTGGAGAATTAAATGAAAAACACAATAATTGAACAAATGAAACAACTTGGATTTACTGGAAATGAAGCACAGGCGTATGTAACTTTGCTAAAATCCAATCCCGCAACGGGTTACGAAATTAGCAAACAATCTAGTATTCCACGCTCAGCGATTTACTCTGTGATGGATAAACTCGAAAATGCGGGACTTGTCAATGCGATGAGTTCCAATCCGAAACAATTTATCCCGCTTGAGCCCGAAAAATTATTTACTAAATTATCGTCAGACTTTCAGCACGGAATTGATGGATTACGCCAATCATTTTCCGAATACAAAACCGAAGCATCTATTGGTCATTTATGGAATATTCAGGGTTACGAACAGATGATTCGTCAAGCGAAAGAACTCATCAACAGCGCAAAAGAAACAATTCATCTTTCGATATGGAATCGAGAATTGCAAGAACTGACAAAAGAATTGAAATCAGCCAAAAAACGAGGTGTGAAAATCATTATCTTTTCGTTTACAAAAATTGCCGAGCAAATCGGAAATATCGTAAGTTACAAATTAAACGAAGCAGATTTGATGGAAATTTGGGACCATAAAATCATTCTTGTCGTGGACAAAAAAGAACTTCTCATGGGCGAAGCAGATACAGTAAAATCAAAAAAAGTGGCGTGGACAGAAAACAAAGCAATCGTTACAATTGCATTAAATCATATCATTCTGGACATCACGCTGTATGGATTGCGTTATGGAAAAGATGTTTCAGGCTTAGTTCAAAATATGCACGAAGGTGATATGGATATTTTAGATAACTTGCTGAAAGAGAGAGCACTTCAGCCAAATGGAATAAAAGTGGAGATGTAAAGGGTGTGTTTTATATCACCTGGTAATTTTGAAAGGAAATCTAAATTGACAATTATGAAATCAAAAAAAATAGCAACTTTGCGGCTTTGCACGAGCCTGTTTTTATTTGCAATTTTGGTGCAAGCCGACCCGGTTGTAACTTGGGAACCAGCAACTTTTACAGCAGGCGATACGATTCGGATTTTTTACAATCTCGAAGCGGGAACTCTGCCAAATTCGACTGCGCCAGTCTATATTCACATTGGTTACAATGGTTGGCAAGATGTTGTTGATTTGGCTATGTCAATTGAAGAGTCACAGATTTGGGGTGTGGATTTTGCAATTCCAAATGATGCGGAAGTTGTGGATTTTGTGTTTACTGACTTGGCTGGAAATTGGGATAATAACGGAGGAATCGGCATTGATTGGCACATTTCACTTTTGTATAATTGGTATCCGCTCACGCCAAATCCAAATGATTCGTTGACGATTTTTATTCACAACAGCGCACCGAATCCAACTGTACAATGGCAGGTTAGCGATGGAATGGGATATTCCGCACCGTTCGATGATTATCATCCAGCCAACACAACAATTTCGGAAGATGGATTTTGGGCGAGCACACCTGCTATTTTGAATGGCGAAATTGGCGAATATCGTCTGCAATTCCCGCCGATGAAAAATCCACAGCAACTTGTGCAGGCGTTGAAATTCCGAGTTTTTTGGGAAGATGGCGCAACCGACGAAACAATTTATGATATCTACGCTGATTTTACTCAACAGGAAAATGATGTTTCTATCCAAATCATTTCACCGGGAAATGGTAGCGAAATAACAGGAACGAACACAGTGTTAGTAAATGCACCAGATGCAACTTCGATTGAAGTCTGGGCTGGGCTGGATTTTGTCGGTATCGCAAGTGGTGGATTTCTATCGCAATCGTGGACGCCATCGGATTTGAATTGGGGACAGATGAATTTAAACGCAGTTGCGACAAGTGAAAATGGGCGAGTAAGCGTTGCTGTGCATTCGATTTCTGTCATTCCACAAATTGAATATGAACCAGCGCCAGTTGGAATTTCTGAAGGCGTAACTGTCAATGGTAGCGAAGTTTCAATCGCACTTTTTGCGCCAGCCAAAGATTTTGTGGCGATTTTGGGCTCGTGGAATAGCGAATTTCCAAACGGCGAATTGATGAAACTCTCTGGCGATACGCTTTGGTGGTATGAAACTCAACTTTCTGAGGGCGAATATTTTTATCAATTTAATCTCGAAAATGAAAAACGCATCGCTGACCCATTCAGCCAAGATGTTGAATGGAAATCGCCTGACGGACAATGGGAATCATCCTATTTTGAAGATGCGAAAACTGTGTTTCAAGTTGGTGCAACAGAGTTTCAATGGACGGATGGAAATTATCAAACGCCAGAAGAACAGGATTTCATTATTTACGAATGTCATATCGGCGATTTTCTTGGAATTGACGGTGAAATAGGGACTTACACTCATTTACTTGAAAAATTGGATGAAGGATATTTTGACGATTTGGGAATTACCGCAATTGAATTAATGCCGATTATGGAATTTGAAGGCGAAAATAGTTGGGGATACAACACATCATTTTTGATGGCACCAGAATCAACATACGGCACGCCCGATGAATTGAAAATTCTGATTGACCAATTTCACGCACATGGAATTGCTGTTTTGCTCGATGTGGTTTACAACCACACATGGGGTTCGTCGCCATTATTTCAACTTTATCAGCCGAAAGATAATTGGGATTTTGAAGACCATGATTACACACATTGTCCATATTATCAAAACGCCGAATCGGAATGGGGCTATAAACTCGACCATTGGAAACCGCGCACAAAACGAATTATTCGCGAAACTTTGCGGCTCTGGGTGGAAGATTATCACATCGATGGTTTTCGATTTGATTATGCGCCTGGTGTCGGTTGGGACGGCTACAATGCGAATGGAATGTCGTATTATTCGTGGTTTCTGAATGAACTTGCACCCGAAACTTTTGTAATTATTGAAGAAGATAATTCTTATCAAGTCAACACAACAGAAACTGATGCAGGTTGGGATTATTCATATTATCACAACTCATTTGCGCAGATTCAGAAAACAAATCACGCTGGGCACAGTTGGGGAGATATGAGCGATGTTGCCGCACATATTCATTTTTCTGGACAGGGTTACAACGATCATTGGGGGCCTGTAAATTATATTGTCAGCCACGATGAACCACGCATCATCGAGGAAGCGACGCAATATCAAGGAATGAGCGAATCCGAGGCGATTGCACGAAGTTTGCTTGGCGCAACGATGCTTTTTACTGGAACTGGCGTTCCGATGATTTATCACGGTCAGGAATTTGGGCAGGCAGGCGATTCGCATCAAGGAAATGGAATTATTCCAAATCCGCTTTCGTGGGACAATCTGGATAACCCAGCATTTGCATCGCTCTGGGAAGATTATCGCAGTTTAATTCACTTGCGCAGAAATAACAGCGCTTTCACGAGTGCAAATCTGAATACGGCTTACCAAAGCAATGTCGAAAAATGTATCGTTTACTGGCGTTGGGAAGGCGAAGAACACGCAGTCGTGGTGCTTAATTTCGATGATAATTCGCACTGGATTACTGTGCCGTTCAACGGTGAAGGGCAGTGGTTTGAACTTTTTTCAGGAAATTCGATTTCAGTCAGTGGTGGCGAATATGGAATGGAAATTCCTGCTTCTGGTGCGCTTGTTTTCACTCAAACTGCCGCTGATGAATTTCCGCCAAATTTGGTGAGTGTGGATTATCTTAATCCTCAAACTTTGCAGGTTAATTTTTCAGAATCAGTCGAAGAAAATTCAGCAGAAAATATTGGGAATTACATGATTTCTGGAGTTTCTTGTGAAATTACCGATGCAAATCGTAGCGCAAATAACTCACAGGTTTATTTGACTATTTTACCTAATTTGGAAGCAGGGCAAAGCGGAACAATCACCGCTGAAAATATCATCGATGAAGCCGGCAATTTGATTGACTCCGAAAATAATTCTGCAAATTTTACAGTGCCAGAAGAAAATGAGGAATGTGCTTTTCACACAATTCAAATTGACGGCATCAATGATTTTTACCCGAATTCTGAATTTTTCGAGAATATCAGTGAAAACGAACTTTCGATTACTTGGGACGAAAATTATTTGTATGTCGGATTTACAGAACTCGATTTGAATGGCGGTGGCGATTTGTTTGTCAATATCGATACAAATCAAGAATCAGGTGTTGGTGCGTCATCGGGAAGTTGGGGCAGAGTTAATTTTTCGGGCGATTTTATGCCAGAATATCAAGTCGCAATAGAAGGCGGTGGCGGTTCGATGCAGGTCAATCGATGGTTTTCTAGCACTTGGGTTTATCCGGGAAATGGCGAAATTGGAAATTCCTACGAAGGCTGGGAAACTGTGCCGTTTACAGAAATTTCAATTCCATGGCAGAATATTGGCAATCCTGATGGAGTCGCTATTTCTGTGCATATTTCGGCAGAAGATAGTTGGGAAGTGCCACAAATTTTCCCATTATCCAACGATGCAGGCAACCATCCGACAATAATGGATTGTTACGCATTTTTTGAACCAAACATTACATCATCAATGCCGGTAGATAATTTTCCACCAAATTCGATTTTGGATGAGCAAACAGGTGAAAAAGGCGATTTGAATGGTGATGGTGCTTTGAATGTTTTGGATATTGTGCGACTCGTGAATATCATTTTGGGCGATTCGCCAACTGAATACGAATCATGGTCAGGCGATTTGAACGATGATGGCGCTTTGAATGTTTTGGATATTGTGCAACTCGTGAACTTGATATTGAGTTCTTGATTTGTGGCTTCTTAAATTTAATGGCATAATGGCTAAATAGGAGAAATATGTCAAAAGTTAGTATAAAAAATATCGATAAATTATATGATGAAAAACAGGTTTTATATGATGTAAATTTGGAAATTAACGACGGAGAATTTGTCGTATTAGTTGGACCTTCGGGATGCGGAAAATCTACAACTCTACGAATCGTTGCTGGATTAGAAACAGCATCTCAAGGAGTGATTGAAATCGGTGATGATGATGTAACCCAAAGTTCGCCACGCGACCGCGATATTGCGATGGTGTTTCAGGATTACGCACTATATCCACACATGAGTGTCCGCGAAAATATGGCATTTGGACTCAAACTTCGCAAATTTTCGCAATCTGAAATTAACAAGCGAGTCAACGATGCCGCGAAAATTTTGGGATTAACGGAATATCTCGAACGCAAACCGCGTGCACTCAGTGGCGGTCAGCGTCAACGAGTTGCACTTGGGCGAGTCATTGTACGCAAACCAAAAGTATTTCTATTCGACGAGCCGCTCTCCAATCTTGATGCAAAATTACGCAATCAAATGCGCGTCGAAATCAAGCAACTTCATCAGCGGTTGGAAACGACGATTATTTATGTAACGCACGATCAAATCGAAGCGATGACGATGGGCGACCGCATTGCGATTTTGAAAGATGGATTTTTACAACAATACGATTCGCCGAACCAAATTTATCATAACCCAAAAAATCAATTTGTGGCGGGATTTATTGGTTCACCTCAGATGAATTTTATCTCTGGAAAACTTGAAGCCAACACTTTTTCTTGTGAGCAATTTTCTTTCAAAATACCGAAAACCAAACAAAATAAATCTGGCGATGTGATTTTGGGTATTCGCCCTGATGATTTATATGACCAATGGTTTGCGACTGATAAACCATACAGCAAAATCAATGCGAAAGTAAAAATGATTGAGCCTCTCGGTGCGCAAACGATTGCGTTTTTGGAAATTGGCGATTTGGAATTGACAGCGACATTTCCGGGAAATTCATTGCCAGAAATTGGCTCAACCGTTGAGGTGATTTTCGATTTGAATGCAGTTCATTTTTTTGATAAGAAAACTGGCGATGCGTTGTAAATTTTTCATTTTTTTTGCGGTCGTTTCGCTGGGTTTTGCGAGCGGAAAACTAATTCCACATATCGTTTTGCATTCGGATGAAACGCTGAAAATATCAATTTGTGATATGTTTCCACAAAGAGTTGGCGAAACTTCGGAAATCACAAGCGACAAACTATCGGCAGAAATTTCAGAAAATCACTTCATCATTCGACATTCAGCGCTCGACACTCAACATTCTGTTTGGTCATATTTTACGGCTTTTGGTGAAACTGTGCCTGTTTTGATTGTTCCCAAAAGTGAGCGGACTTTCAATATTCCGTCATCGAAAAACACAAGGCAAATTTCGATTGCAGGTAGTTTTAACGGATGGAATAAAGATGCAAACCCGCTTGAAAAATCCGAAAATACATTTCAAGGAACAGTTGAACTTACACCCGGAACTTATCAATACAAAATCGTGATAGACGGCAAATGGATTTGTGACCCAACGAACCCAGATTCTGTGAGTAATGGAATGGGCGGCTACAATTCTGTTTTGAAAATCGGTGAAATGTCGCCATTTTCTTGCGGATATTTTCAGGATAAAATTCGCGATGATACTCTTGTTTTTCGTTGGGAATCGGATGTTGAATTATTGCCAGCAACTCCGTTAATTTTAATTGACAATATCCGAATTTCTGAATTTGTACAGAATCAGAAAACGGGTGAATTGACAGTAAACATTCCACTTTGGGCGAAAAAAAGTGAGCACATTTTGCGGATTTTTGCGTCTGACAAACAGGGGAGAGTGGCGGCGGAAAATTTTGTGATTATTAAAAATGGAATTCCAAAAAATCAAATCGAAAATCATAATTTATCAATAATAAATCAAGATTTGATTGGTTACATGGTGATGGTTGATCGATTTTTTGATGGCGATTTGGAAAACTCTATGCCAATTATTGATGCAGAATTGGGCGAAAAAGCAAATTATCAAGGTGGTGATTTGATGGGGATATTACAAAAATTACGCGATGGATATTTTGATGAACTTGGCATCAATTTGCTCTGGATATCGCCTTTGAATGAAAATCCAGACGAAGCATTTGCTGAATTTCCAGAGCCGCACAGGAAATATAGTGCATATCACGGATATTGGCCAACAGAGCCACGAACGATTGAATCTCGCTTTGGAAATGCTGAAATTATGAAGGAAGTTGTGGACGAAGCGCATGAGCGTGGAATGAAAGTTATCATTGATTTTGTCAGCAATCACACTCACGAAAACCATCCGTATTTTCAGGCACATCCCGATTGGTTTACGGATTTGGATTTGCCAGGCGGACGAAAAAACATCAGATTATGGGACGAACAGCGATTGACAACTTGGTTCGATACTTTTTTGCCATCGTTCGATTTTTCGCGACAAGAAGTGATTGATTTGGTCAGCGATGATGCGGTTTGGTGGCTGGAAGAATTTGATTTGGATGGATTTCGACACGATGCAACGAAACATATTCCAACACAATTTTGGCGTGAACTGACTCAGAAAATTCAATCGAAAACGAGTAGAGATATTTTTCAAATTGGCGAAACTTACGGCAGTCGCGAACTTATCGGTTCGTATGTTGGGCGTGGGAAATTAGATGCACAGTTTGATTTTAATTTATTCCACTCGATTCAACCTATTTTTGCGGGACTTTCGAGCGATATTTCGGAAATTTCTATGGCACTGTATGAATCTTCGCTTGCCTACGGATTTCATTCGGAGATGGGAACGCTGATTGATAATCACGACAAACCGCGTTTTTTATCGCTTGCTGATGGTAGCATTTTGCCCGATGAGGATGCGCGTGAAGTGGGTTGGACTCGCGAAATTTCGCCAAACGGTAACATTGGTTACAAAAAGCAGAAGTTGTTTTTGACTTTTTTGCTTACGATGCCCGGTGTGCCGATGTTGTTTTATGGTGATGAAATTGGAATGAGCGGAGCAGGCGATCCCGATAATCGCAGAATGATGCGTTTTGGCGAAGATTTATCGGAAAATGAGCGAAAAATGTTGGAAACAACGAAAGAATTGATTCATCTGCGAAACGAACATCCAGTTTTAAAATATGGCGATTTTCGAATTATCGAGCAAACCGAAACGAAATTAATCTACGAACGCTCAGATTTTTACGAAACTTTTCGCATTTCGTTGGATTTTGAGAAGAATCAATTATCAATTACGAATAATTAATTACGAATTGGCTGTGAGTTGATATAAGCAACTAAGTGGCTACAGAACGGGACATGACAGAGTCCTGCTCCCGCTACAAAATCAAAGTCTTTGTTGTTCATCGAATTGCAATGGCTTTTTTTGATTATTTCCTGACAATTTGATAAAATGTTTGTAAATTTGCGCCTATGAAAACAAAAATTACAGAATTATTCGGCATTGAGCATCCAATTGCGCTTTCCGGAATGAGTTGGATTAGCACGCCGGAATTGGTTGCCGCGGTGGCGAATGCTGGTGGATTGGGAATTTTGGCAACTGGTACATTGCGCCCAGAAGAAACGAGAGAATTTATCAAAAAAACGCGTGAATTGACCGATAAGCCATTCGCTGTAAATGTAACACTTTATTTTCCCGAAGCAGAAAAAAATGCTAAAATTCTCATAGAAGAAAAAGTTCCAATTATCAATTATTCACTCGGCAAAGGTGACAAAATTGCCAAAGCCGTGCACGATTATGGCGGAAAAGTTATCGCGACTGTAACAAACGCAAAGCATGCCCTTGCCGCACAGCGAGATGGCGCTGATGCACTAATCGTAACGGGATACGAAGCGGCGGCGCACGGTGGTGAAGTCGGCTCACTTGTGTTGATTCCGACGATTGCTGATTTGGTGGAAATCCCAATTATCGCGGCTGGTGGATTTGCAGATGGACGCGGTTTGGCGGCGGCGTTGGTTTTGGGTGCAGATGGCATTGCGATGGGGACGCGATTGATGAACACAAAAGAAAGCCCTGTCCACGAAATTCAGAAAAAAGTTTGTACCGAAAAAGGTGCATTCGATTCAATCAGAACGAATCGAATTGATGGACTTCCCGGGCGATTTATGATTTCTGTCGGCTCAAAAAGAATCATGCGGAAAAAATTAAATCCAATCAGCGCACTAATTAAATCGCGAAAAATCGCAAAAATGTTTGGTTATCCATGGCTAAAAATGGCGGCGGGAATTTTATTTTCAGGCGTGAAAAAATCGGTGCAAATGGCGAGAATGGCAATCGGATTTGAAGCATTTGAAAAAGGCACGCTGGAAGGCGACAACAAAAAAGGCGTGATTCCAATTGGGCAAAATGCGGGATTGATTTTTGATACACCGACGGTGAAAGAAATTATCGAAAAAATGGTTTCCGATGCGGAAACAATTAAAGAAAGTTAAATTTATGGCACACGCATACATTCCCGGGTTGAAAGTTCTCACAAATTCTGAGATTGAAAAGCAACGAATTTTACCAATCAAAGGCAAAGTTCTTATCGAATCTGGCGCAAAAGTGGAGCCTGATGATGTCATTGCACAAACAAACCTTCCTGGCGATGTCGAGATGCTCAATGTTGCCAATCGGCTGGATATTGAGCCAGCGGACATTTTGGATTTGATGCAAAAATCCGAAGGTGAAACCATCGAAAAAGGCGAAACTATCGCAGAAAGCAAAGGGATTTTCGGGCTGTTCAAATCTTCGCTGGAATCGCCTGTAAACGGAACTGTGGAATCCATTTCGAGCGTTACGGGGCAAGTTGTGATTCGGCAAGCACCAACGCCGATTGAAGTGGATGCTTACATTCGCGGTGTTGTCGGCGAAATTTTATCCGAAGAAGGCGCAATTGTCAATTCCTACGGTGCGCTGATACAAGGAATTTTCGGAATTGGTGGCGAGAAACGCGGTGAAATTGTGCTGGCTGTAAATTCATCAGAACAACGATTGGAAGCAGATATGATTCAATCCGATTTTGCTGGAAAAGTCGTCGTCGGTGGTTCATTTTGCACGAAAGAGGCATTCCAAAAAGCGAATGAAATTGGCGTTTCTGCGATTGTCGTAGGTGGATTTGATTATGCCGATTTGAAAGAAATTCTCGGTTACACACTCGGCGTTGCGATTACTGGCGCGGAGGAATTGAATACGACATTAATTTTGACCGAAGGATTTGGTGAAATTCCGATGGCTGGACGGGCATTTCGAATTTTGAAAGACATGGCTGGGAAACAAGCATCGGTGAATGGCGCAACGCAAATTCGTGCTGGTGTGATTCGTCCAGAAATCATCATTCCGCACGAAGATAAGCAAACAGAAATTTCCGATAAAGCCGACCATTCGGTGCATGCTGGAAGTTTGGTGCGTGTGATTCGCGCGCCGTATTTTGGTGAGATTGGTGAGATTGTGGATTTGCCCGAAAAACTCTCGGCGGTCGAATCGGAAACGCTTGTGCGGACAGCGAAAATTAAACTGAAATCAGAGGAAGTGGTGATGGTTCCTCGTGCAAATTTGGAGTTGCTGGAAGTATAGGAATGTTGAATGTTGAATGTTGAATGTTGAATGGCGAATGTTGAATGATGAATGTTGAATGGCGAATGTTG
>JADHUZ010000013.1 GCA_016784265.1 Fidelibacterota bacterium | reverse complement strand
CACGCAACGAAACAACCGCCATCGCCGTTGTAATCCACCGACGGCATATTTTGTCCACTGCTTCCAGTGGAAATTTTGACGTTTCCTTCCCAGCCTGGAGCAATCGTTCCATCCGAAAGAATTCGTGAACCGTAAAGTTTACCTGCGCCACCGCCTTCTCGTTTATCTACCCAAACAATTACCGCACCACCGGCGTTATCTTTGCAAACACGGATGGACTTTTGTTCTTCATCCAAAACAGCAATTGGAACGCCAGACGCATTCCAAAGCAAATTTCCAGCATCATCGATGCGTTGCGCATAGATGTCTCCTTTTTCGTCGTCGTGGTAATCTACCCACGCGACAATCACACCACCACTGCCATCGGAAATTCCAACAGGATCTTCCTGTCTGCCTTCAAAATCCACGATAACAATTCCATCATCGCCCCAAAGGAAATTTCCAGTGTCATCAATTTTTTGGCATATCACATCACGATCGCCATTGCGTGTATCGCTCCAAATTGCAATAACCTCGCCAGGATCGCCAAAATCACCGCCACGAAACCATTCGATATGCTTCCCTTGGCGAATCGGCTGACCCAATTCGGTTTCTGCCGCCAAAAAGGAAAAAATTACAATTAAACTCAGTACTATTTGTTTCATTTTGTTTTACCTCTCTTTTAAAATAATCAATCCACGAATCCGATCCGCAATCCAGATTTTTGCATCGTAAATTTGAACCGCTGCAACATAATCAAAATCCAGCCCGTCAAAATAGAGCGGAACCGCAGGATCAGAAACATCCAAAACAACAAGACCGCCAGTTCCGGCGGCAATAAAAAGTTTTTCATCGTCAAAAACCATTCTGTTCACCCTGCCTTTGACGAAATAAATTTTCCGCAATTGCGGTAGTTCGGGATTGGTAATATCCACCAATGCGATGCCATCTTCTCCGCCATCGTATTCATCCAAAGCGACAGCAACCAAATTATCACGAATTGCAATTTGCTCCGCTTCACCTTGCAAATTGTCAAACTCACAGATTTTAGTAGCACCAACCAGATTAACGATATCGAATGTTGAAAAATCGAACAGAATAAATCCCATCTGACTGCGAGACACAGCGCAGATATTCCCATCCATTGCAAATCCGGTAAAAATCCCATCGGATTGAAAATCAAACGTCTCCCCTGTGCGATTCCAAGAATCTGCGCCACTTTTTTCATGGCGATAAATCCTAAAAGCACCGCTTGAACGTAATGTAAAAAGTAAAAATTCCGTATCGCTCAATTCCGAATGGACGGGTTGATCCCAGATTTTCATCTCGATATTCTGGAAATTCAGCGAAAAATCATCTTCGAGAGATGTATGCAATGTGTCGTTTCTCAAAGTATCGGAAAACAAAACGGCTCTGCCCCAATCGTTGCCACCGGATTCTTCGATAATTTCATACACAACATTTGACGATGCGCTGTATTCGACTTGCTCAATTTCGGCAAAATCGCCCTCTAAATTTTCACCAATCCAACGCGGGGCTTCGGGATTTGAAATATCAAAAATTTGCAATCCACCCTCGCCAGCCGCAACACAAACAATCGAATCAGCAACAGAAATATCACGCGCCATACCTCTTACATCCGTCATCGAGAGAATTTTGTAATGTTCCGAGCCATCCGGAAAAATTGGTTCGTTCTCCTTCGGACAAGCAAGGAAAAACAAAGCCAAAACAAAAATCAGAATATTATTTTTCATAAATTGAAATGATCCCATTTTTTCTCCCACGCGACCCAAAATTTGTTTTTAGCAAATGATTTATCCTCCTCAACCCACGCAACAGGCGAATCCACAAATCGCTGTAAATTTGAATAATTAATCGAAAAATTCATTCCACGAAATGGCATCGTCCAGCCCAGAAAAAGTCCATATTCTCTGTTTCTGCGTTCCGAATGCACAGGATCATCCTCAAAATGGAAATCCGATGTGTAATCTCTCTGCAAATAACTGCACGAAACGGTGGCTTTTCCCAATTTTATTTTATGCCGATAGCGAAGCGAAACATAATACTGCTGAAAATCAGAATCAGACATTTTCTCAAAACCATTCGCATACTGCGCGCAATCTTTTCCGAGACTGAATCGGTAACGCAGGCGAATTCCAAATTTTGAAAAATCTGTCGTTACATCCGTTTTATCGAAATCAAATTCGGTAAAATGCGCATTGAAACGATAGCGATTCTGCCAAAAACTCAAATCTAAATTCTTTATCACGTCGAAAAATTTAAGAAATGTTGCCCCTTTTTGATATTCACAAATTCGTGACTTATTCAATGCCCAAAATCCGCCGTCAAAATCGGAGTAGTTTCGCAATTTATTGCCGATTTTCAAACTCTGCGAAAAATAAATCGCACGCCTATCGAAATTACATTTCAGGTTGAATCCACCTTCAATCGGCTGAAAATCCGAAACGACAAAATATCGGCTTATATCGCCCCAAAAATCAATTCGTAAATCTTCCCACAGAAAGAATTGTTTTTTAAGTTTCAATGAAAAAAACGGCGAGCCGCTGGCTTCGGAATCCTGCCAATCCATCTCGGAATATGAAAAAACATTGTCCACAAAACCTGTCTTTCCGGAAATAGCAGTTTTGGACGGAATTTCTCGCCAACCCGAAAAAAGAACGGAAATCGTAAGCAAGATTATCAATTTAACGCGGAGCAAAACGCCCTCGCACAGCAAGTGGTTTTTGATTTGGATTTGTGATAATCACACGATGCTTTCCATCCGGAATTTTAATCGTCTCGCATCCACTTTTAGAGATTAAAATGGCGGTGTTTTTTATTTTGCATTCGGGATCAATCTCGGCAGAACTGATTTGAATTTTGCATTCGTTTTCATCAACTTGAAAGGCAATTTTGAAATCTGAAATCGCGTCCTTTTCTTCTTCAAATAACATTCTCGAATGCAGACGGAAATATCCGGGACCAACCAGATTGTAAACAATATTTTGTTCAGGAAAAATCTTTTCGTATCGCCGTTTTTTTTCGTTGACTAATATCCGAATATTATCAGAATCTGTGGCGGGTTTTACAAAATGATATTTTGGTTTTTCTTTTTTCATTAATTGCGCTCGCAGGCGGACGAGAACTGGATTTTTCGCATTTTGTGGGATCCAAAATAATACAATTTCATTGCCGTTTGACAGATAATCAATCGTCGTTTTCGCCACACTAACACGATGATGCGGATAATTTACAACATTTGTTTGAAGCGATTTTTTGACGTAATAATTTGCTGTGAATGTCGTATCAAGCGTTGAAAGTCCAATCGCATAATTTTGCTTCCCAGAAGCACCCGGAGAAAGCACAACGCGGCTTGATAATTTCCAGATGCACTGCTCCGGTAGAAAAAACGAAATCGTGTCGCCTGGATTGACTAAAAAGTATTCGCGGATTTTTCCGGAAATTTCCAACTGAACCTGTTGAACTTCTTCGATAGGAATTATATCTTTTCCCCAGATGACAAGGAAAAAACTAAGAAAAATAATTTTATTTTTCATCATCTTTACGAATCCTATGACCTTCGACAATGGCGAGTTCCAACTTTCGGCGACCGTTGTATCCGAGATAAGCGATAATTCCCGACAGCAAAATTAATGAAATCCACGCTTTTTTTGTGTCGTAACGACGATAGATATTTCCCTCGCCGATTTTGAATGCTGTCTCCGTATCAAATTCATATTTTCCAAACGACTCCAGCCGCTTGGCTTTTGGTAACATTAAATTGACGATTGGCACGCCTGATTCAGAAAATCGCGCAATTACACCTTTGATTTTTTGTTTCGTGATTCTTTCGATTGGAATTTTTTTCGTAATTCCATTTTCGAGCTTCAGCGGATCATCACCTGTGCTTGCCGCACCGGAACCGATATTGATGAATAACGGATAATCTTGCAACGGAGAAAATTCTTCAAATTTCTCCAATCGCTTTGTGATATTCCCAGAAAGCGTTTTTTCCTCTATTAACATAATTTTACTGCGCTTGGCGGCAGTGCGCAATTGTTTTCTGCCTTTTTTCGTGATGCCTTTGCCTTTGTCACTTCCGCCACCGAGTGTCGCCGCTACCGAGCGATTTTTGAAAATCTCTTCCCGAAAGCAGACTTGTTCCATATCAAGCCACGTAAAATCAGGATAGCCTGCGCCCCACATCGAAGAAATTAACGAAGAAATAATCACAGCACTTATGTTCAACTCTTCCAATGCCGCATAAAGTGCGAGATTGGCGCCCGGGAGCGAACCGGAAACAGCCACAGCAACCGTCTCACCCGATTGCACACCGGCATCGAAGAGCATTTGCACAAAAACAGCCGCCAAATTTGGATCGAGCAATGCTTTTTTGTCTTCCAATCGCCCAAAATCTTTGATGATAGCCGATTCTTTCGGTCCAATCAATCCAATTTGCATCGGATCGTTCATCACATCAATTTCTTCACCGTAAAAGAGATGATATTTTTTTAGAATTTCTTCGGCGTTTTTCATGCGTTCCGCGGCGGCGATTTTTTCGTTGTAAAGTTTCGTTTTCACTGGTGTTGAGCCTGTCGTCCACCAAAGCAAAACCAATGCGATGGCTGCGACCAGCGTAACAATCCATGTTTTGTGAAGCGTCGGTTTAAACATACGCACCGATTTTCCCTCCTGAAACTAAAATCAGAATCAATTTGATCAAAACTGATGTCAAAAGCACCATCGAAATTGTGCGAATCACGCCCTGACGAAACATCCAATTTGCGATCAATCCCGGAATAATCCAGCCGATTGCATCAAAAGTTAGTTCTGTTTCCCATGCTTCAAACACAAAATAATGCCGCGAAAAATATCCGAATAAAAATCCGAGCAAAAGTGCCAAAGTCAAGCGTCGCCGCCCGAACAGAAACATCACTTGCGAGATGGCTTTCATAGCGAAAAATACCAATAAACTTGTTGCAAATGTGCCTATAATCGAAAGTATATCGTGAAAATATAGCGCAATGTAACCCGGCACGATAATTCCACCGGCAGTAACTCCAAGCAATTCACTGAAAAGCAAACTCAGGAAAACACCGAGTCCAATTGCAATTTCGTAAAAAAAAGTCATCTATCGAGTTCCTTCAGCATTAAACACAGCGCAAAGAGCAGGTGCAACATTTCCTGCGCCTGCTGATTAAAAACTTTGCTCCTCCAAAACTTTTGCCTTTTGCCTTATCAAACCTCATCATGCGAATTCCTTGCTCAGATCATCCAAAATTTCCACCACCGCGCCGCCCTGCAATCCAATATTTCCAATCGAGAAAACCGTAACATCTTTCCCTTTCAACGAATCCATCAATTTGAGAATAATTGCATTCGCTGATTTTTCGCCAAAATCTGTAATCTGCTTTTTGGAAAATCCATTTTTAACGATGATTTTCTTCAAGATATTGGTGCGCTGTCCCATCAGAAAAACTGCATTCGGAGAAAATTCTCTGCCAATCATGCTCGCCAGTTGCTTGCTACGAAAAAAACGATCACTCCGCGAATTCAGAAGAATCACGAAATAATCAGGCAAACTGTTGCGCCGACGAACAAGATCCCAAACTTGCTTCGTTGAACCAGGGTCATTGGCGGCAAATCCGTTTGCGAAACAAATCATATTGCCATCGTTTTCGATATGCAAGACCTGCAATGCGCCCGGATCAGGGTGCGCATTGATCATTCCGCGCAATGCAGTTTCATCATCCACACCCAAATCATTGCAAACATCAAGTGCAAGGTTGATATTTTCTTCATGTTCCTGATATTTGAATCGCTCAATCCATTCGGAAAGATCACGCTCATGATGGCCTGCGGAGCGATGAGTTTCTTCCAATGAATGATCGCCAAAATATAATTTTCCATTTCTGGGGCGCGTGTTCAAAAGTGAATTCACCACATCGTCGTAGGTCGGTCCCATTTCGTCCAAATGATCCATTCGCGCGTTAGTGATAACGCCGTGCGTCGCATGAATCATCTGATGCTCGGTAAGATGTTGATATTCCGGTTTGACCGCCATACATTCGACGACATAAATTTCCGGCTGTTTTTTTGCTAATTTCCGAATGATGCGAATTTGTTCGCCAATGCTCGCACCACCGTGCCGTTTGATTGCCCATTCGCTGTTATTATCGCCGATAATGCGTGGGAGCGTTCCCGTAGTTTTCGCAAAAGCCCTTTTACCGCCGCCACGCAATCCGGCGGCAATAAGACGAACAACGCTGGATTTCCCGCGCGAGCCGTTTACATGCACACGCAAAGGAATCATTCGAATCGTTCGCTGGTGCAGAAAATACTCCACCATTCCTGCGGTAACAAGAACGCAAAGCAAAAACGATAATATGAGTATCGGTTCTAAAATCACGACCCGAAACTTATTAAAAAAGCAGGGACTTTCTAATTAATTATTTTGTGAATATGCGATTAGGTAATCAGATTTAATAAGTTATGATGGTTCATAGAGTTCTGAGAGATTGTGGATTAAACAAGCGACTCAATAACTCATTACTCAACTTAGTTCATCATCCATGGCATTTTTTGAATTTCTTCCCACTACCGCATGGACACGGTGCATTTGGTGCTACTTTTTCTTGGATTTTCACTGGTTGTATGCCTCCTGCTTTGCGTGCAGAATCAGGATTCACCGCAGCGGATTGAATTCCCAAATTCGTTGTGGATTCGTGCGATTCACCTGTAATCCGCGATCGCGATATTTCCCGCTGCGGCGTTTGCTGTGTCAATTCCGTTCGATAGAGCAAGGTCAGCGTCTTCTGGTTGATATCCTGAATCAAATTCACAAACAGTTCATAAGAATCCCGTTTATATTCAACCAGCGGATCTTTTTGACCGAATGCACGGAGATTGATTCCCTCTTTCAATCTGTCCATTTCGTAGAGATGATCTTTCCACGCCTGATCCACAGTGCGCAAAATTGCCCATCGTTCAAATCTACCGAATAATTCTTCGCCATACCGATCGCGACGCATTTGGTATGCTTTTTGAGCCGAATCATAAATTTTTTGAATCACTTCGTCAACAGAAGTAAATTTGGATTTTGTCAAATCTGGCGCATATACATAAGTTCGGTGGAGTTCGTCGGTCAGTCCGTGCCAATCCCATTCATCAAAATGCCGCGTGCCTGGATTATATTTTTCCACAACACCGCCAATATGCTCTTTGATAATCGTATCCACCGCCTCTTTCATTTCCTCGCCGTGCAAAGCAAAATTCCTGCGATCATAAATCACCGTTCGCTGATGGTTCATCACATCGTCATATTCCAAAAGATGTTTTCGGATTAGATAATTTCGTTCCTCTACCTTTTTTTGTGCGCGCTCGATGCTCTTTGTGATCATCTTGTGCTCGATTGCATCGCCTTCCTGATGCCCCATTCGATCCATCACGCTGGCAATCCGATCGCTCCCGAATAGCCGCATTAAATCATCTTCCAAAGAAAGATAAAATTTGCTCGATCCCGGATCGCCTTGCCTTCCGGAACGACCGCGCAACTGCAAATCAATTCGTCGTGATTCGTGGCGCTCCGTGCCGATGATATGCAATCCGCCACGCTCAACAACGCCATCCTCCAATTTGATATCCGTTCCTCGTCCTGCCATGTTGGTCGCAATCGTAACCGCGCCTATATTTCCGGCGTTTGTAACAACTTCTGCTTCCCGTTTGTGTTGTTTGGCATTAAGAACATTATGCGGAATTCCGGTGCGTTTCAACATTCTCGAAAGCGTCTCGGAAACATCAACGGTGGTCGTTCCAACCAAAACGGGTTGCCCTTGTTTGTGTTTTCCCGCGATGGCTTGGATGATAGCGTTATATTTTTCCCGTTTCGTTTTGTAAACCGCATCGTTCATATCATCTCGAATCACAGGATCATTTGTCGGAATGACAATAACTTCCAAATCGTAAATATCCTCAAATTCGCCCGCTTCCGTCTCCGCTGTGCCAGTCATTCCCGCAATTTTATCATACATCCGGAAATAATTCTGCAACGTAATCGTTGCCAAAGTCTGCGTTTCCCGCTCAACTCGAACTTTTTCTTTGGCTTCAAGTGCCTGATGAAGCCCATCGGAATATCTTCTACCGTGCAAAACGCGTCCTGTAAATTCATCCACAATCTGCACTTTGCCATCCTGAACAACATAATCCACATCCCGCTCGAAAAGAGAATGCGCACGCAACAACTGATTAAGATTATGGATTTTTTCGCTACGCTCTGCATAAAGTTGATGGATAATGTCTTTCTGCTCCAATTTTTCCGTCTCAGAAAACGACTGATCCTCATCTATTTTTGCCAGTTCCAATCCAAGATCCGGAATAACAAATGTATCTTCTTTCCCGGCAGAAAGCACTTCCCGTCCCTTATCGGAAAGATCTATTGTGTTGTGCTTTTCTTCGATTACATAATAAAGTTGCTCATCAATTTCACCCATTCGCTTGTCGCGCATATAAGCGCTTTCCAGTGAATGCATCGCTTTTTTTGTGCCCATTTCGCCGAGTAATTTGATTAGCCGTTTATTTTTGGGCGCACCACGGTAACCGAGCAATAATTTATATGCCATTTCCTCATCATTGCCATCTTCAAAGAATTTTCGCGCTTCGCCGACAATCTCGTTCACCATGTGCGTCTGCCGCCGAGCCAACTCTCGCACGGAAGGCAACAACTGTTCAAATTGTTTGTTCGGCTCCACATCCACCACACCGGAAATAATCAGCGGTGTTCGCGCTTCGTCCACCAAGACGCTATCCACTTCGTCCACAATCGCGAAGTGATGCCAACGCTGAACTTGCTCATCCACAGAAATTGACATGTTATCACGCAAATAATCAAAACCAAATTCATTGTTTGTGCCATAAACCACATCTTTGAGATACTGCTCGCGCCTCACCGATGGCGGCATATCATGCAAAATCACACCGACGGAAATGCCCAAAAACTCGAGCACTTTTCCCATCCATTCCGAATCTCGCTGTGCAAGATAATCATTGACAGTTACGATATGCACACCTTTACCGGTCAACGCATTAAGATAAATTGGCATCGTGGCGACCAAAGTTTTTCCTTCGCCGGTTTTCATCTCGGCGATTTTGCCATCGTGTAACACAACGCCGCCGAACAACTGCACATCGTATGGAATCATGTTCCACTGGATTGGCTTCCCTGTTACATTCCATTCTTGCCCAACGAGCCGCCGACAAGCATCTTTGACAATGGCAAATGCTTCCGGGAGTTTTTCATTTAAATAATTTTTTTCATCTTCACCTGAAAACCCTTTGGATTGAATATCATCTTTCAAGGCATCTGAGCGAGATCGCAGTTCATCATCGCTTAAAATTTCCAAAGTTGGATAAATCTGATTAATCTGCTCAACAATCGGAAGAATTCGCTTTCGCTCCTTTTCGTGATGATCACCAAACACTTTTGCCAAAATTTTATTAATCATTCGTCTTCTCCGGGTTTGATTACTTGATGATAAACCGCATCCAACACACCATTTACAAAACATCCGCTTTCTTCGGTGGAAAATTTCTTTACGATTTCTATGGCTTGAGAAATGGAAACTTTCGGTGGAATATCCGCCAGATACAACATCTCGGAAATTGCCATTTGCAAAGCAACTTTATCAATAACTGCAATCCGATCAAGTGACCAATTTTTCGTGGATTTTTTAACAATTTCGGTAACCGCGTCTTTGTGCTTCTCTATAACAAAAATTAAATCTCCGATAAATTCGGAAAGTGCGATTTCAATCTCAATTCCAGCCACAGCAGTCTGATAAGATTGCGATAATGATCCGCCGGAAACCTCGGCGGCATACATCATTTGGACTACTAACTCGCGCGCGGAATATCGATTTTTTATTTTTGCAGGAAACTCAAATTCCGTCTCATCATCACCGAATAAATTGCTCATAAACTCCTGAGAAATATCCGCCGATTCATCGGTGGTGTCTATTAAATTATTTTCAACCAACCGTGTGAATCCTCACCAGTTTCGTTCTGAATGGAGGTCAGCCGCTCATAAAGTTTGATTGTTTTTTCGCCCACATTTCCACCAGAAAATACTACTTTTTCATCTCGGTATGTGATGGAATTGATAGGCGTGATTACTGTCGCAGTTCCCGAACAAAACATTTCATCGGCTTCAAATATCTCCTCGACGGCAATTTTGCGCTCTTCTGCTGTAAAATCAAATTCTTCAACGGCTAATTGCACAATTGATTTTCGGGTAATTCCCGGCAAAATCGAACCGGTCAATTCCGGCGTTATCAAAGTATCGCCTTTGATCATAAACAAATTGGCAGAGCCTACTTCTTCGAGATATTTTTCCTCGCGCGCATCCAGATAGACCACTTCGCTAAATCCTTCGCTTTTAACAAATTTCGCTGGGCGCATCGAGGCGGCATAGTTTCCAACTGCTTTCACACAACCAGTTCCAAATTGTGGCGCACGATGGTAATTTTCCATCACTTTCAGATTAATGCCCGATAAGGCACCTTTGAAATACGATCCAACAGGTGAAACATAAATCATAAATGTATATTCCGGTGCAGGTGCTACGCCCAAAACGGGTCCAGTGCCCCAAACAATCGGACGAATATAAAGCGCGCCTTTGCCCATCGGTGGAATATAATCTTCGTTATCTCGAACTACTTTGATGATCGCGTCCATGAACATTTCTTCGGGAATTTCCGGCATGCAAAGCCGATAACAGCCTTGATTGATTCGTTTTGCATTTTCCAAAGGACGAAAAACACCGATGTTTCCTTTGACCGTCCGAAACGCTTTCATGCCCTCAAAAATGCCTTGTCCATAATTCAAAACACCAGCCGCCGGTGACAATGTAATGTCTCCATAGGGAATGAGTTTACCAGATTGCCACTGCTTCCCGATTTCACATTTTGCCTGATACATAGAACGGGTCGGGGTGATTGAAAAAGTTAATTTGTCCCAATTAATTGCTACTTTATCTTTCATTGCTACATCCATTTCTTCCTCCTCTTATTGAATAATTGATACGAAAACAGTGTGAGGGAATCGCGACATTCCATCACTTCTGTTTTGCAGTGCAGTTTCCCACGAGAAGCACGAAAGAAAAACGCTTCAACACAGGATGAAATTGTGAAAAAATCCATAATTACGTGTCTCTAAGTTTACTAAAATGTTGGGAAATTTCGAAGAAAAATCGTGGGAAAATTTAGTTTTCTTTTTTTCGGATAATTAGAGCGCCCAAATTGAAATCGCTTTCTGGGCGCATTGCGAGATTGTAATTTTTGATGACTTCTCTTGTTTTTTGCTCAATCGGAAAAGTGTGCGTGATAATTTTGACAGGCAAATTATTCAAATTTTGCCGAATAAAACGATCTACCAAAAATCCTATTTCACTATGTTTTTTACCGCGTAAATCCAATACATTCATTTTTTTACAATATCCTCAGCCACTT
>JADHUZ010000012.1 GCA_016784265.1 Fidelibacterota bacterium | reverse complement strand
TGAAGTGAATGAAGCATGGTTGGACGAAGGGTTTACAACTTGGCAAACGCGATGGTACATGGAGACAAAATATCCGCCATACGGCATCGAAAGGAAGAATCAAACGCAGTTCCAAAAAATATTTTCCATGCCACTCACTCGAACCGAACGAAGTCAAAATTTAGCATTTCGCTATATTTTGAGCGGATTCAATGAGCCAATTGCCACAACATCGCACTTATTTGTTTCTCCCGGGAGCTACCGCCAAAATGCCTACAAAAAACCATCGCTGATGTTGCAAGCACTTCGCGAAGGTGTTTTGAACCCAACAGTTTTCGATGATGCGATGCAGGTTTATTACGACCGATGGATGCTAAAACACACCAACGAAAGCAGATTTCGATCAGTGATGGAAGAAATATCTGGAAACAATTTATCATGGTTTTTTGATGAATGGCTTCATGAAACCGGCTGGGTAGATTATTCACTGAAAAAATGGCAACAGAAAAACGATCAATTGTCCGTTTACATTCAACAAAACGGAACTTACCGTATGCCCGTTAAAGTGCTTGCAATTTCTGAATCGGGCGATAGTTTGTGGGGCAAATGGGATGTCCGAAAATCGAGCGGGGACAAGATTTTAATTCCAACATCAGAAACGATTAAGACCGTCCAAATTGATCCATTCGACCAAATTTTCGATTTCGATCGCAGAAACAATTCAAAGCCGCAAATCTCCAAATATTATTTTCGCCCGATGAATTTGGGCGGCGACACTGCACCAAGCGATGGTAAATTGGTTCGTGTCTTTCCGTATTTTTGGCTAAATTCTGCGGATGGATTGATTTCTGGTTTGCAGTTTAGCACAAATTATCGCAAATATTTTGAAAATAACAACTATGCCATTTATTTCGGCCATAAATCTGGCAAAATAGATTTTGATTTTTCAAGAGAATTGTATCAACCATTTCTATTTCGCGGAAATTCACTCAAAATTACTGGGACAAAAGGACAGGGAAGATTTAGATATTCGCTTCATGCTCAGAAAATTCTTCAAAAACGGATGGAAAAACCGCCGAAAACCACGTTTTATGCGGATTTAGATTTCATTGAAATTCAGGATGCGACATATTTGAATCCTGATTTTTGGGATCTAAAAATCCAACAATGGACTATATTTTCTGTAGGTGCTCACGGCAATTATCGCACGATGACTTGGCGATATAATTGGCGAACAGATCTGCGATTGCACAGAGATTTCCAAACGCTAAGGCTGTCGCACACAAGCCAAGTTTTTTGGAAATGGTTTGATTTTCGTAGTCGGATTTTCGCGGCGACAATCCATGGAATCGCACCAAAACAAGAAGAAATTGGATTATCCTGTGGCAATGGCTGGAACCGCTTTGAAAATAAAATTATTCGCACGGCGGATATGCTGGGAGATTTGTATTATCTCACACAATATCACAATCCGGGCGGTGCGAATATTCGCCTTGCTAAACCTGCCGGCTACACGAGTTGTCTTGCACTTAATTCGGAATTGACTCGTGATCATTTGGTGCGCTGGTTTGACATGGCGCTCAATCGTGTAACAGGCGGTCAAGAATATTACATTTTTTGCGATGCCGCGCTGATGGAAAAAAGTTGGAATTACGAAACTTTTTTGGATTTGGGAATTGGATTCACTTTCTATAATATCTTTCACACGGATTTGGATATTCGAATTGACGGCGGCTGGACTTTGATTCCAGAAGCAGAATTCAGCGAGCCCGGAAGAATATTTTCATTCTCCACAATTTGGCAAAAACGATGAAAAAAGTTCTATTTGTTTGCACAGGAAACACGTGCCGCTCACAAATGGCGGAAGGATTATTGCGACATTATTTTGGTAAGCAATTTGTTCCATTCAGCGCGGGTAGCCATCCTTCTAAAATCGTCAATCCCAGAGCCGTGCAAGTGATGGCAGAATTAGAAATTGATATTTCACATCACCAACCAAAATCAATTGAAAAATATCTACACCAAAATTTTGATTTTGTGATTACACTTTGCGATGCCGCAAATGAGCATTGCCCTGTGTTTCATGGAGATGGAAAACGCCTACACTGGGGAATGCCAGATCCTTATTGCGCGAAAGGAACAGAGGAAGAAATTCTCGCCATTTATCGCAACACACGAGATAAAATTTCAGAAAAAATTCGTTTGTTTTTATCCGAAATATAGTAGTTGCAATATATTGTGATAATGTTATAAATTACAGGTATTGCAACTTTGGAGAAAAAATGATAATCACAGAAAAAGCAAAAACAGAATTGAACAAAATCCTTGTAGAAAACACGGGGAAATCTCTGCGCATTCTCATATCTGGCTTTGGTTGAGGTGGACCCAGATTGGGGATGGTTCTGGACGAGCCAAAAAACGATGATGAAAAGTTTCTTGTGAATGGAATCTCAATCTTAGCGGGTGCTAACGAGCGAGATTATGCAGAAAATTCGCAGATTGATTATATAGACGACTATCGTGGAAAAGGACTGACGATTCAGCCGCTCTACGGAAGTGAATGTTAAATTTGAAATGGGCGATTTCTCGCCCATTTTTTATTTCACGAGTCGCATTGGTTTCAAAGCCATTCCGCATTCGTCACATTTCCCCGCGGTTTCCTGTCGAATATGACTGTGCATTAACATAGGACAACCATAGAAATCCATTTTTTCTTCAGTTGTTATCACGCCGGCAACGAGAGACATTCCACATTCTTCACATTTTCCCATCTCACGATGATGAATGTGTTTATGTGAATCCATCGGGCAAGTGTAGTAAATCAATCGCTCCGATTTTGCGAATTGTGTTGTTTCGTGCTTCGCGTGATTATGTCCAGCGTGTGTATCAATTTCCTTTTTTTCGCCACCGCATGCAAGAAAACCAGCCGCGATTGCAGAGATAAGTAAGTATTTCATTTGCTTCCCTTTCTTTTTATTTGGTTGTAAAAACACAGATTATACCGCCATTTACCTCGTTTCCCCACCCCATCATTCCAGACATCATGACGTTACAATTTTGATTTGAGGACATCATTCCTTCCTGAATACAGATAGAATACATCGAGGAACCAAGCAGTTGACTTTGTGGTTGAAATGTCATCACGGTTTGACCGTTATTCCATGAAAAATTCCCGGACAAACCATCTGTCATTTCTTCCATTGAAGTAATTTCATCCATGTGTAGATGAAATCTCGATTGACACGAACCTGTATTCATCGGTTCCGTGAATTCGACAACAATTGGTGCAGATTTCTCCACCAATGTTGCACCGTTACTTGGCGTAATGGATGCGATTTTCGGAATGGATTCATCGTCTGTAAGATCACATCCTATCAACGCCAACATCGCTGTTAAAACTAGTAACTGTTTCATTTGTTTTCCCTTTCTTTTTTTGTTGAACAAAATAGTTATTATTTTTCAGTACCTCATTCAGCAAAATTTCTTTCTTCAATTGCCGAATATAATACGGGCACGACAAAAATGGTAATTACTGCCAAAGCCATTCCACCAAACGACGGAATCGCCATCGGAATCATAATATCACTCCCGCGGCCTGTGGAGGTTAAAATTGGAACCAACGCCAAAAGTGTCGTCGCTGTGGTCATCAATGCTGGGCGGACGCGTCGTTTTCCCGCAAAAATCACGGCTTCTCGAATTTCCTGATGAGTTTTTGGTTTTCGGTTTTTGAAACTTTGTTGCAATATCGTGCCCATCAAAACTCCATCGTCCGTTGCGATGCCAAACAGCGCCAAAAATCCAACCCAAACGGCGACGCTGAGATTCACCGGCGCGATATGAAATAATTCTCGCAAACTCCAAAAATCCAAAAACCACGATTGATTATACAGCCAAATCAAAATAAATCCACCGCTCCATGCCACAAAAACGCCCGTAAAAACCAACAGCACTAACGAAAACCTTCGAAATTGAAAATATAAAATCATCAAAATGGCAAGCAGTGAAATCGGCAAAATCACCAGTAATTTTTTCTCTGCTCGCAGTTGGTTTTCATACGAACCTGCAAACGCAAAACTTACGCCGTCGGGAATCAACAACTCGCCAGATTGGATTTTTTCGTCCAAAAATTGTTGCGCATTTTCGACGACATCTACTTCCGCAAAACCCGCCAATTTATCAAACAAAACATAGCCGATCAAAAACGAATCTTCGGATTTTATCATCTGCGGACCGCGAACATATTTGATTTCTGCGATTTCATCCAGTAAAATTTGCTGTCCCGTTGGCGTTTTTATGCGAATGTTCGCCAAATCGTCCAATTCGTCGCGCAATTCTCGCTGATAACGAATGCGAACGCCAAATCTTTTTCGCCCTTCGACCGTCTGAGTCGCCGTTTTTCCGCCAATGGCGATGCCGATATTTTTTTGCACTTCGGCAATATGCAAGCCGTAACGAGCGATTTTCTCGCGGTCAATTTCGATTTCCAAATATGGCTTTCCGACAATGCGGTCGGCAAAAACTGTCGGCGGATTCACGCCCGGTGCGTTTTTCAAAAGCAATTCGATATCTAATCCAACTTGCTCAATCGTCGCCAAATCGGGACCTTTGATTTTGATGCCCATCGGTGCGCGCATACCGGATTGCAACATCACGAGTCGCGTCTGAATTGGCTGTAATTTCGGTGCCGAAGTTGTGCCGGGCAGTTGTGCAACTTTTACAATTTCGTCCCAAATATCATCCATCGAATGAATTTCATCTCGCCATTGCCGGACGATTTTTCCGTCAATTTTCGCAAATTTTGGAATGATGTTGATAATTGTTTCTACCATCGAAATCGGAGCAGGGTCGAGCGGAGTTTCGGCACGACCGATTTTTCCGACAACCGATTCGACTTCGGGTACAGAATAAATCGCTTTATCGAGTTTTTGCAACACATCAAGTGTTTCGCTGACTCCCGCGTGCGGCATTGTCGTTGGCATGTACAAAAACGAACCTTCGTCAAGCGGTGGCATAAATTCTTTGCCAAGTCCGGGGAAACTATGCGCCATTGCAACAAGCGGTCGAGTTCGTAAAATCGGCTCTGGAATCCAGCCAAAAAGACGCGGAAATCCAAGCCAAATCAACATTCCAAACACAAGAAAAAATGCGGGAACACTCAAGAATGATTTTTTATGTTTGAGTGCCCATCGCAAAATGGACTCATATTTTTTCAGAAAAAACCAAATTCCACCCAAAATTCCGCCAATCAATCCGCCGACAAACAGCAAATTTAGAAAAATCGAAATGTGTTTTCCAAGCGGTAACCAATGGCGAGTAAGCAAAACCGCAACGAGCAAAACTACCCCCAAAATCGCATATTTCTTAAAAAATTCAACGATTTTACCATTTTGAGAATTTGAAACTTTGCTATTTTGAAACAATAATCTCGCAAACACTGGCAAAATAAATAGTGCAATCAAAACAGAGCCAACGAGTGCGAAAGTTTTGGTAAATGCCAGCGGTTGGAACAATTTCCCTTCTGCGCCGGTCATCGTGAATACGGGCAAAAACGAAATCACCGTTGTCGAAATTGCGGTCAAAATTGCGCCGCTCACCTCAGAACTTGCTCGGAAAATGATAGCGGTTGCGGAATCGTTTTCGTTCACACGGTCGAAATGTTTGAGGATATTTTCTGTTAATACGATACCCATATCCACGATAGTTCCGATGGCGATTGCGATCCCAGAAAGTGCAACAATATTCGCATCCACGCCAAACCAACGCATTCCCAAAAATGCAAAAAGAACAGCAATCGGCAGAAGAAGTGCGATCAAAATTGCCGAGCGAAAATGCATTACCATCATCAAAACGACGATGATTGTAATCAAAATTTCATCAATCAGTGCGTTGGAAAGCGTATCAAGTGTTTCGCCAATCAGAGTTGTGCGGTCATAAAATGGCACGATTTTTACTTGACTCGCTGTGCCATCTGATAGCATTTTTTTCGGCAATCCCGGTGAAATTTCAGCGATTTTTTCTTTCACATTTTGAATTGTCGAGAGCGGATTTTCGCCATATCGCACGACAACAACACCGCCAACGGCTTCTGCGCCTTCTCTATCAAGCGCCCCGCGTCTGTTTGCGGGACCAAACGAAACGGTTGCAATATCGTGAATTAAAATTGGCACATTTTCGCGCACCTTGACAACAATTTTTTCTAAATCGGAAAGCGTTTTTACAAATCCGATACCGCGAATAACAAATTCAACATTATTGATTTCCATCGTTTGTGCACCGATATCGAGATTAGAATGTTGCACCGCAGAGTAAATTTCGGCAAGCGAAATATCATAAGCAAACGCCGCATCAGGATTTACATCAATTTGATACTCTCGGACAAATCCGCCAACACTTGCGACCTCGCTCACGCCGTTTGCTGACATCAACGCATATTTAATATCGAAATCTTGAATCGTTCGCAATTCATCCAAATCCCATCCGCCGGTTGGATTTCTGTCGCTATCCTGACCTTCGAGCGTGTACCAAAAAATTTGCCCAAGTGCCGTTGCATCGGGACCCAAAGATGGAGAAACACCATCTGGCAGTAAGCTATTTGGCAGAGCAGAAAGTTTTTCTAAAATGCGACTTCGCGACCAATAAAATTCAATATCATCTTCAAAAATCACATAAATCGTGGAAAATCCAAGCATGGAATACGAACGCACAGTTTTCACGCCGGAAATGCCCATCAGCGCTGTCGTCAGCGGATAGGAAATTTGGTCTTCGATATCCTGCGGCGAACGACCGTCCCATTTTGTGAACACGATTTGCTGATTTTCACCGATGTCAGGAATCGCATCCACCTGCACAGGATTGCGCGGAATGCCCAAATTCCAATCAAACGGTGCGACAGCGAGCCCGCCAAAAACTAACATAGCCGTTAAAATAACAATGAAAAGACGATTTTTTAGGCAAAATTGAATGAGTTTATTTAGCATTGTTTCGTTCCCAAATAATTTCAGCATGGCACGGTGACATTGTTTTTCCGAAATATGGATTTTTTGCATCACCGGATTTTTGCAACCAATTTCCACCGCCCTCAATCATACAAAATCGTGCTTGAAAATCGCCGGAAATCTCGGAGTTTTTTACAGCAAAAATCACAATCTCGGACAAATCACGAAACGAATTTCGTAATGTCTTGATAGTTTTGTTCGGTCGCATCGTCGGCGCCATCAAATCTTCTGCGCCCGAAATGCCCATCGTCAATTTGTGAATCTCCATCGTTGCATCGGTGGCTTTTGTGAAATTATCATCAGCCAATTGTTTCGTCAATTCGAGATAATGTCCGACAATTTTTTCGAGCAAATCGTCCGAAATATTGAGCGAAAATTTTGGTTTTTCCAAATTTGGTGAATAATCCATCATCGAGGGTTTTGCCTCCAATTGCATCGCCGAATCAATTTTGAACGCACCATTTGTTACCACTAACTCGCCTTCGCTGAGTCCATCGAGCACAACAAATTTATCGCCAACTTTTGTGCTGATTTTGATTTCACGCAATGCAAAAATGGGTTCGTCAGAATCTGGATTTTGCACATAAACAATCGCACGTTCGCCCGTTTGCATCACAGCACTTGCAGGGACAAGAAGTGGATTTTTGCCGTTAATTTGAATTGGAATTTTAACAATTGCCGTTGCAAACATTCCTGCTTTGAGGCGCAAATTCTCATTTTTTACATTAACGCGAATTTTCGTTGTTCGTGTTGTTTCGACCGTTGGCTCGATGAAATCAATTTGCCCCGGAAACGATTCACCGGGAAACGATTTGAGTGAAAATTCCAGCAATTGCCCAATTTTCAAACCATCGATATCTTGCTCGTGCGCTTCGAGATTGAGCCATAAACTTTCCATATTTACCATAGTGAACAGTGGTTTGCCAGTCTTTACATAATCGCCCTCGCTCACAAATTTTTCGATTAAAACGCCAGAAATTGGCGAAACAATTTCGACGGTTTGCATCACAGAATTTTGCGATTTGATGTGTTTAATTTGTGATTTTGTTATGCCGAGAAGTAGCAATTTTTCAGATGCGACTTTTTCTCTCGAAGTTCCGAGCGATTGCAAAAATTCTTCCTGTGCCGCAATCAATTCTGGTGAATAAATTCGCATTAATTGTTCATTTTTATCGATTTCTTTGCCGATAAAATTCGCATTCAATTTTTCGATTCTGCCATTTGTCCATGCCGAAATTCGTCGAATTTCCGTTTCCGCAAAATCCAATTTTCCAACAAGTCGAATTTCTTTTTCCGCCGCTGAAACACCAATTTTTGTTGTTTGAATTTCGGCCAATTTCATCGCCGATTCACTCATTTTCAATTCTGTCGAAGAAACTGAATTATCAGCATTGAGCGGAATTAAGTCCATAAAACAAATCGGACATTGCCCAAATTCCGGCAGTTGAATTTGCGGATGCATCGAACAAGTCCAAGTTGCTTGTTCATCTTTGTGCTCTGTGTGATTTTTGCTATTCGTTCCGCCGGTAAAACTGCCCAACCAAAATGCAAAAAGAAGGACGATTATCGCCCCGATAATTTTAAAAAGTTTTGTTTTGTTCATTTTTTCTCTCCCATTTGAAATTTAGATTTTTTTGATTCACCGCTCCCAAAAAGTTCGGCGAGTTTGGATTGCGAAATATTCAAATCGCGTTGTGATTTCGACAAATTCAATTGCAAATCGAAAATCGTTTTCTGCGCATCGAGATAATCAGAAAAACTGATTTCTCCTGCCAAAAATCCAATTTCAGCCACATGTAAATGTTCTTTTGCAAGAGGAATCAATGTTTCGGCAACTAAAGTTTTATCGTTTGTCGTATCGGAAATTTTGTTTTCAAGTCGTTTTTCCAAAGATTTCAATTTATCCCAATTCGCAAAAATCTCGGCAGTTTTGTTTTCTTCGATTTGTAGCGCCTTCTTTTTTTGTGCGATGTTTTTCCGAAAATGAATTGGCAAATTCAAACCGATTTTTGCCAAAATTGGATTCTCGCCGCCATCGGTAAAAATCCAATCTGCACCGAGTGCAACATCTGGGAAAAATGCCAAGTTAGTCAGTTTTGTTTGCAATTCTGCGATAGATTTTTCAATTTCTGCGATGCGATGCGTTGGGTTGTTTTCGAGCGTTCCATTGGTTGTAATTCGTGGAATTTGCTTCGGAATCTCTGATATTTTTTCGCCAATGAGCAATTCAAAATCAAACCATTTTACGGATTGTTCGTCTGTCGCTTTTTGGATTTCATTTTGCAATTTTTCTCGCTCGATTGCGATGCGAATCACATCCGAATGGTGCGATTTTCCAGTTGAATATGCTGTTTGCACCACATGTTCAATCTGCAATATAAGTGCGAGATTGTCTTCTAAAATTTGGATTTTTTCATCCAAAAATCGCAATTCAAATATAGTGCTAAAAATTGACTGTTCGAGTTCCAATTCTGTTTTCCAAAATTTTAAAATGGATTGTTCGTGTTGCAAAACAGCGATTTTTTTTTGATTCGAAAGTTTTCCAAACCACGGCAGTTTTTGCATTAATCCAAGTCGAAATTCCTTTGGTTCAATAAAATATCCAGCCGACAATTGCGGCTCTGGCAAAACTCCAAGGGCTCTGATATGTTCCGCCGCCGCTTTGGTCTTTGCTTTTTCGCTCAAGATTTTTGGGTTATTGCGTTTTGCCAATTCCAAAATTTCTGCGAATTCAAGTGCTCCATTTTGTCCAAAAACCAGCGCAAAACAGAACAAAATTAGAATCTTTTTCATAGATTTCCCTTTGTAAAATTGTTGATTAAAATGTTATCGTGAAATTACGATTATTTTGATTGGACGCACTGCGCCCATGAAAAATTCTAAATTCGGAGTGGAATAACGAGAGGTTTTTCCGTTTTTGAAATTTGGAAAAATTGTGATGAAAAAGGAAGATGATTCTCTGCCAAAGGAACAAAAACCGTGTTCATATCCAAATTATCTGTGATTTTTACTTTTGCCGAAACGACAAATTCATCCGAATTCACATCTTCAAGATTGACTTTTTGCATCATCGGACATGGACAATCAGATGGTTGACAATTGTCTTTCATCTGGCATCTTGTTGAATTCTCAGGCATTTGGCAACAAGTTTGTATCGATTGACAACACGATGAATCGCAACTCCGACTTTCCATTGCTGGCATAAACTGTGCAGAAACGAAAACCACTAAAACAGCCCATATTTGATATTTTCTTGACATTGCGTGTAACTTAAAGTGGTGAATCGATAACTTCCAAATCAATTTTTTTACAATTTTTGTTGGGAATATTACCGAGTATTGGTGTAAAATTAAGGCATGGTAAAAGTGTTTAAAAATTTGATTGTTACGCTGATTTACTTCTCTTGTGCATTTTCACAGCATTTTGAAACAATTTTTGAGGGCAATCCGTTTATGCCGATGTCTTTTTTTGTGATGAAAGCGGGCATTAACAGCTTTGATTTGGGTGCGGGAGATGAAATTGGGATTTTCGATGGTGAGATTTGTGTCGGCGTTGGAAGACTGGAAGGCGAAATAGAGCCGCCGTTTTTCTCAATCGTTGCTTCAAAAAACGATGGCGATGGGAATGGATTTACGGAAGGAAATGTAGTTTCCTACAAATTTTGGGATGATAGCGAAGGAGAAGAAATTGAGGGTGTAGTTCCGTATTATTTCGACATTTCGACAGGCGAGCCGTTAGAAAATCCACCTGTTTTTGCGGGTTTGGGAGACGCGGCGGTAGAACTTTGGGCAATTCAGACGGTGCATTTTACAGGTTGGGTGGAAACATACGATAACTATCTTATAATAATTTTCTCCATTGATTTGACGGAGCGTCCGATTTCCGAAGGCGATGAGATTGGAGTTTTTTGTGCAGCCGATAACGGGGATCCAGAAATTTTATGCGGCGCAGCCGTCTGCGGCTCAGAAGCAGAAATCTCGATAACTGCATGGAAAGACGATACTCTGACGCCCGAGCAAGATGGCTATGTTTGTGGGCGAGACATCCTTTTCAAACTCTGGTACCGATGCACTGACATTGAAGAATCGGTAACTGCAAGTTTTGAAACTGGTAATGGCACATTTTGCTATGGTTTTTATTCTGAGGCAAATTTGTTCGGCGATGGGCCCGAAAATGCGTCGCCAGTCGCCGATGCCGGAGAAAATCAATATTTTCATTTGAATAATCCTTTTGATTCTGTTTTGGTAGAATTGGACGGTGGCAATTCCTACGATTGCGATGGAGAATTAACATCTTGGCAGTGGAATTGGGAAAATGGTTTTTCGACCGAATCCAGTTTTTACAGTTATTTTGGTGCTGGCAACCATCAAGCCGTTTTACAAGTAGCCGATGACGAAGATGCGACTGATGCAGATACATGTGAAATTTCTATTACCGCGGCACCTCACGCCTCTTTTTCTGCTGAACCAACGGATGGCTTTGCGCCGATGACCGTGGAATTTACAAACACATCAATTCTCGGCACTGGTGAATCTGTTTCATATTATTGGAATTTTGGTGATGGAGAAACTTCCACAGAAGAAAATCCAACCTACATTTATACTGAGGCTGGAAATTACGATGTAAC
>JADHUZ010000011.1 GCA_016784265.1 Fidelibacterota bacterium | reverse complement strand
AGTTAGAAAATTACGGATTGAAAAACCGATTGTCCCCGATTCGTTATTTTCGCCAAAACCCAAAAGTGATGGGCCATCTTCAATCAAAAACAGTGCGTTATTTTCTGCACTTCTGTCGTATCCGGCAAAATCATCCGAAAAAGTTGGGTCAATTCCACCACCGAGAAAAATTTGTTCTTGTTTTGGTGCGAAGGCAGAATTTGTCAAACCGCTAAAACTGAATTGCGATTCGCCATAAAATTCTTTCCACAAATACCGTTCTAATTTGACATCAAAATTGAGCCGCTGAAATGGATTTTCATCTAAAAAACCTATGCGATAATTGAATTTTGCACCAATTGTAGCCAATTGAAAATGTGTGAAAAATTTTTCTTTTGTTTCGAGATAATAATAATTCATCAAATCCCATTTTTTGTTGTCAAACCAATCAGAATTTGTGTTTTTCAAATTCAAAAACCCAACATTCAAATCGAGCGAATAAAACGGTGCATCGTCAAATTTTTGTGCAAATTCCATCGCCAAAAATCCACTGTGTTTGCGAACACAGCCATAATTTTGCGATGTCGAAATACCATAATCCAAACTGCGCGGCCGACCCAGAAATTTCGTGTTGGAATAATTTAATTCGTAATTCATTTGGTCCGATTTTGTTCCGTAATTTGCTGAAATCAGAAAATTATGTGGCAACATAAAGATGCTTTTTCGTGAAAATTTCCAACCCAAACGGAAGCCATCAAATTTGCCGTAATCAAATACAGGCGAATGAAAAATCTGAAATTTATCTTGTTCTGGCAATGCGACAAAAAAGCAAAAATCAATTGGTGGCAATTCACTATAATTATTCAATTTGTTCATATCTGGCAAGAGATTTTGTGGGTCGAGTTGCGCCCGATTTGGCTCAATTTGTGTGAAAAATTCTACGATTTTTTCCGGAAATGCCCACGCAGATGCAAGTTGTTTTTCGCCAGAAAAAACAGCAATTTCTGTCGGCATTTCAATATCACCGCGATTTTCGATTTTAACAGTTGTAACAAACCCATCGGCAGAAGATTTTACAGAAAAATCAGATATTGCGAGGTCAATTTTTTTCGTGGTTTGGAGCAAATCGTCAAAAAACCAATCTAATTTCTCGCCTGCGACAGATTCGATAATTTTGCGAAAATCTGCGGTGCGCGGATGACGAAATTTCCAAGTTTCATAAAACTGGCGCATCGCACGGTCAAACTTCACTTCGCCGAGATATTGTTGCAAAACTGTCAAAATTATCGCCGATTTAGAATAGACGATGCCGCTGTAATTTAGCCATTCAAATTCCGAACTTTCCAAATTTATCGGTTGATCAGCATTGCGAACAGCCTGATAAAAATAACTCATATCTTGCATATATTTGTGCGTAATTTGCGAAAAAATCGGCACATCAAACGGCAAATCGGTCTCGTTCGGCAAAATCCAAAGCGGGTCATTTTTGCCATATTTTTCGTTCCAATATCTATGTTCAGAAAACGAATTTATACCCTCGTCGAGCCAAGCCTCATCGCGCTCGTTGTTCGCCAAAATGCCATAAAACCATTGATGACCAATTTCGTGCATTATCACCATTTCAAGCATATCGGCAGAACTGCTCGTTGAAACGACCGTGATATTTGGATATTCCATCCCGCCACCAGCGTTCAAATCACCATCCACAACTGTCATCTGCGAATACGGATAATCGCCGTACCAACGACTGTAAAAATCCAACGCATCGTGGCTGAAAATCGGTGCATCGCGCCAAACTCGTTTATTTTTCGGTAAATTGAAAACCCAGATATCAACAGAATTTTTGATGGTTTTGGGATGAAATTCGTATTTGCGGACGATGTAATTTTTATCGGCAAACCAAGCAAAATCGTGGACTTGCTCGGCTTTGTAACACACAGTTTTGATGGTGTTTTGGTTGTTTTGAAATTCTGCATTTTCGTCAAGTTGAGCGAGCGAATCGAGAAATGCAATTTCGCTTTGAGTTTGCAAAATTCCAGTCGCACCAACACGATAATTTTTCGGCAAAGTGATGGACACATCGTAATTCCCAAAATCGCTGTAAAATTCGCCCTGGTCGAGATAGGAAAAATTGTGCCAGCACAAATTATCATAAACGGCGCATTTTGGAAACCATTGCGTGATTTCATAATGTTGCCCATTGTGTCCCAATCTTGAGAAAATATTTGGAATTTTCACCTCAAAATCGAGGAAAATTTGGAGCGTTTCACCGGCTTTGAGTGGGTTTTCCAAAGTGATTTTCATTTGGTCAATCGCATTTTCTGGAATGACAAATTCCGCAAATTCGCCATTAATTTGTAGATTTTCAACTTCAATCCAACCGCGCTGTTTTGCGGTCGAAGATTCAAAATCCCATTCTCCCCAACTGCGCTCTTGTGCCGCGTATGCTGTTGTTTCGTTTTTGTAAGCGTTTGGGTAAATGTGCAACCAAATTTCATGCAAATCGTCCGGCGAATTGTTGTGATAAGTGATAATTTCCGAGCCATTGAGAAAATGCTTTTCATCATCCAAAGTTACCGCAATCTCATAATCCACTTGCTGTTGCCAGCGAATTTCAGGCGTTTTGTTTGCGAGATTCGGATTTGCGAAAATCAATTGGATGAGAATTATTGCGAGCCAATATATCGATTGTTTCCACTTTACTACAGTTTTCAATTTTTGCCTTTCTCGTGATTTTCTGCAAAATACTTTTTCGTCATTTTTTTGAGCGAGACGGACAGCAAAATAATTGCAATTAAATTCGGGAATGTCATAAAGCCAAGCGCGGCATCGCCAAATGCCCAAACGGCTTCCAATTCTGCGATGGCGCCCAAAAACACAAATCCGACAAAAATCCAACGGTACGGAAGAATGGCTTTTTTGCCAAAAAGATAATCTGCCGAGCGGTCGCCATAAAACGACCAACTAATCGCCGTCGAAATCGCAAACAAAATCACCGAAAATGTGATGATTTTATCACCAAACGAAAAAAGCCACGCCAAACCTTCTTTGAATGCAAAACTTGTTAACAGACTCGAATTTAGCAATTCCTTGCCGTTGTAAAATCCTGTTGCGAGTGCATTTTGGGCGATTTCAGGATTAGTTTCTGTGATTTTTACAAAAAATTCTGTGTGCTCCCACGCACCAGTTGAAATGATGACCAATCCCGTCAATGTGCAAATGATAATCGTGTCGATAAATGGCCCGAGCATCGCCACGGCACCTTCGCGAATTGGATATTTCGTTTTGGCTGTCGAATGTGCAATCGCCGCCGAGCCTTGTCCAGCCTCGTTAGAATACAAACCGCGCTTGACTCCCCAAAGCATCGTGTTGAGAAAAACCAAAAATGCGCCGCCGCCAACTCCAGCGACTTGTGCTGGCGGATTGAATGCCATTTGGAAAATTAAGCCAAAACTTTCGCCGAGTTGTGGAAAATTGGCAAATAAAATCAGCATTGCCGAAAATACATAAATTACCGCCATAAATGGTGCGAGGAATCCAGTTACATTTCCGATTCGCTTGATGCCTCCGATGATGACCAGCGCGACGACTGATGCCATCAAAATTCCGTTGACAATCTGCATCATTGAAACTTCAAAACCAGTCCAAATTATGTGTTTTGCTGTGAGAAAATGTGTATTTCCTACAACATTGGAAATTTCGGAATAAATTTGATCGGAGACGGTGAATGCTTGAATCGCATTGCCTGTTGCAAATGAACAAATAATCGCAAAACTCGCAAATGCTACAGCAAGCCATCGCCAATTTCTGCCGAGTCCATTTTCAATTGTGTACATCGGCCCGCCAGCCGTTTGTCCATTGCTACGAATTTCACGATATTTGAGAGAAAGCGAACTTTCAGCGAATTTCAGAGTTGTGCCGAAAAATGCGGTAATCCACATCCAAAACAGAGCGCCCGGACCGCCGTAATAAAGTGCCGTTGCCACGCCTGCGATATTTCCAATCCCAACAGTCGCAGAAAGCGCCGTTGTCAGCGCACGAAAATGGTTCAAATCGCCTTCATCGTTGGGGTCGTCATATTTTCCCATTGTAACTTTGATTCCGTGCCAGAGATAGCGAATTTGCGGAAATCCGAGAAAAATTGTAACAAAAACTCCCGTGCCAATCAGTGCGATAATCATCAAAGGAATAGCACGAGGTTCGGTATGAACTTCACCTCCCGGGAAACTCCAAACAGATTCGAAAAATTTTATTCCGAACGCGTATAAAATGAATAGAATAATTCCAAAACTTAAAATGCCAGCAGTTGATTTTTTCATAGATTTTCCCTGTCTTTGCAGTTTATCATTGCGTCAAGTTTACGAGGAAATGCAGTCATTATGCAATGTGAAATTATCGGCGAAGAATATTTCGAATGTCTGCTTGATTTTTTCGTAAATTACGGGTTAGGGACATGGACACAAATTTAATATTATTCATTGCAATTATCGGGATTTCGATTTTCGCGTTTATTCGAGAATGGTTTCCGATAGAAGTTACGGCATTACTCGCACTTGCGGCGTTATTGCTGAGTGGGTTGGTTACGCCCGAAGAAGCCGTAATTGGATTTTCTGACCATGCTGTGATTACAATTGGTGCGATGTTTGTTTTATCTCACGCATTTTCAAAAACTGGATTTATCCGCTCGTTCACCGCTTGGTTGGAAAAAATTGGACGAGGAAGTCGTATCGTTGTCATTTCGTTATTCTTGTTTTCGGTAGCACTTTTTTCTGGATTTATCAACAACACAGCGGCGGTTGCGATTTTGATTCCAGTTGGATTACAACTTTCTTCGCGATTGAAATTGAGTCCATCAAAAATTATGATGCCGTTATCGTTCGCCGCTATCGTTGGTGGAACTTGCACAATTATCGGAACTTCGACAAATTTGGTTGTTTATGGAATTGCAAGGGGTTATAATTTAGATATATCATTTTTTGAAATGGCAAAATTGGGAGTAATATTTTCGCTTGTTACCATTATTTACAGTTTGATCGCTGGCAAATGGATTTTGCCAAGTCGGTTGCCCGTGAGTGGATTGACGAAAAAATATAAACTTGCGACATATTTGACCGAGGCGATTGTCGGAGAAGATTCACCGTTGATTGGACGAAATTGTATCGAATGTGGACTTGGGAAAAAATACGGTATCACTCTGCTCGATGTGATACGCGATAAAAAACATATCACAACAAATATCCGAAATGAAAAATTAAAAAATGGGGATATTTTGCTCATTCAATGCGAAATGGACGCGATAATGAAATTTAAAAAAGAGCAAGGTGTTTTGCTTCTCACAGACTTAAAATTGAATGACGATGAACTGAATGATCAAGAAAATCACCTTGTGGAAGTTATGGTTTCACCAAATTCACAATTGGCGGGAAAATCGCTGATGGATATTGATTTTCGTCGTCGCTACGGGACTTTTGTTCTTGCTGTGAAACATCAGAGAAAACTTTTACGAAAAAAAATCGCGCATATCATTTTACGGAATTTCGACACGCTATTGATTTTTGGACCAAAAACTAGAACTGAAACGCTAAAAAATGACCCCAATTTTATCGTACTTGACGAATTGGATATGACGCTTCATAAAATCAAATTTTGGTGGGTTGCGATTGCCGTAATTCCATTAGTTGTAATTCTTGCCGCGACAAAAATTATGCCGATTATGGAAGCATCGCTTTTGGGTGCTATTTTGCTGGTTGCAATTGGCGTTGTAACGCCACAAGAGGCATACAAATCCATCAATTGGACTGTCATTTTTCTGATTGCGGCGTTTATTCCACTTGGTGCGGCGATGGAGCGAGTGCATTTCGCCGAAATTTTTGGCAATTTCTTCATGAATATCTACGGAACAGTTGGCGGTCGCGGATTGATTGCGATTTTCTTTTTTATCACGATGCTGATGACTTCGTTTCTCTCGAATAATGCAACTGCAATTATTCTTACACCACTTGCGATTTTGACAGCACAACAACTTGATTTAAATGCGTTGCCGTTTGTCTTGACTGTGATGTTTGCCGCATCGCTTTCGTTTATGACTCCGAATGGCTATCAAACAAATGCGATGGTCTATTCGCCGGGCGGTTACAAATACACGGATTTTATGCGTGCTGGTGCTCCGTTGCATTTGATTTTGTGGATTTTGGGTTCGCTTTTGATTCCGTTAATTTGGGAGTTGTAACTGAGTTGTTAAAAAATTTCACTAAACAAATTTTACCGATACGACTTTCGAGACACCTTTGGTTTCCATCGTAACGCCATACATGTAATCTGCGATTTCCATCGTGAGCTTATTGTGCGTAACGATGATAAATTGCGTTGTCTCCGCAAACTGTTGAAGCGCATTCCCAAATTGCGTGATATTCATATCGTCCAAAGGCGCATCCACTTCATCCAAAATACAAAATGGACTTGGTTTTGTCAGATAAATTGCAAATAGCAAACTCAGCGCAGTCAAAGATTTTTCTCCGCTTGAAAGCATATCCAAGCCGCGAGGGCGTTTCCCCGGCGGGCTGGCGGTGATATTAATTTGTGAATTTAGAATATCATCCGGATCTACATACGATAAATTGCACGAGCCTCCATTGAAAAACAGATTGAAAGTTTCCTTGAAATTCTCCGACACTTTTTGGAATGTATCTTCAAATTTTGTCTTCGCCTCCTCATCGAGTCGATCCATCGTTAATTTCAAATCAGACCCGGCTTTCTCGATATCTTCCATTTGCTCCAGCAGAAAATCCAGACGCTTTTTTTCCTCATCATGTTCATCTCGAACTGCCCAGTTGATAGGACCAATTTGCTCGAGCAAGCGACTTCTCTTTCCAATTTGGATTTTTGCATCTGTAAAATCAAAATCATCCGGAATTTCTAAATCATCTGGAATTTCAATGCCAAACTGCTCCCGAATATGATTTCGAATGAGATCGATTTCACCTTCCATCTTGGTAATTTTGATCTCCATCTCTTGAAGCCGCTCCATCTCTAACTGTCTGTTGCGCAGCGTATCGGAAATTTGTGCCTCGATCCGAGATACTTCCGTACGCTTGGCTTGTAATTTTTCCTGCAATGCTTCATGCTTGGATTTCGCCTGATGATATTCGTGCTTTAACTGATCTTCATCTCGCTCAAATCGGATGATTTTCTCGGAAAGATTTTTTAGCGTTTCTTTGGCTTGGATAATCTGCTCTTTTTTAGTTTTAATTTTTTGATCAGAGTCGGCAATGCTTCGGCTAAAACTTTCTTTCTGGTGATTAATCGTATTAAATTTGTTCTGAAGATTTAACAAAGTGATTCGCGCCTCATGGACTTTTTCCTTCTCGATGCTAAACTGGATAATCTCATCATCCATATCTTTTTCGCGTTTGTCTAAAATTTTGAAATTCTTCTCTTTCTCAGAAATTTTTGCTTCCAAAGTTCTACCAGATTGGATAAGTTCACGCTCAAAATTTTCAAGATCCGTCTCATAATTTTGCATCTGCTTCGTCAAATATTCAATATCTTGGTTGGTTCGCTCTAGAGCGTATTGCCATTTTGCCAAATTGGAGGAAACTTCGCTCGAACTACCTCGGACTGTTTGAAGTTCTGAAGAATGCGTTTCCAGTTGAATCCGCTTTTCTGCAAAATTGTATTCGCACTGTTTGTAGTCTTTTTCAGCAGATTGTAAGAGATTTTCAAGATTTTTGATATCTTGTTTAAGCAATTCTCTTTCCTCTCCGCGCCCAATTTTCGTGTCACCGGAAATTGGCATGCCAACTGTAAATTTTCCGCCAGAAAACATGCGAGTACCGTCCAATGTAACATGCGTCCCATTTTCTATGTTTTTCGGCAATTCTTCCCAAGCGAACACATCAACGAGCATGGATTTCAAAATAGGCTGATATTGTTTTTCTGTCCTAACATGATCAATCAAAGAAATTGCATCAGCATGCGGTATTTGTTGCGAATGCGGAAAATCCCGCACATTTTCGAGGGAAATAATAGAAATTTTTCCGGAAAATGAATCTTGAAACGTTTTTGCTGTTTCTTCCGCATCCGCGCGAGTTTGAACGATCAGACAATCGGCAAGATCTCCAAGCACTATTTCCAATGCGGGACGATATTCTGACGGCACAGAAAACACATCAGCAACCACTCCCAATACTTTGTGGAATTTTTCAGAATGAGAAATCACCGTCTGCGTTCCGGAAGAAAATCCTTCGCCGCTAATGATGATTTCGTCAATCAGTTGCAATCTTCTTTTCTTTTCCCGAAATTCTGCCCGCATAGACGAGATGTTTTCACGAAGTTTGTCTTTTTCAGTTTGTAGATTTTCTATATCTTTTTGCAAGTTGGCTAAACTGGACTCTTCGCTTGCCAATTTCTTCGTGTGTTGACCAATCTCTGATTGCGCCAAATCAAGTTGGGCTTCCAATTCGATAGATTGCGTTTTCTGTTTTTCCAAATTCACTTCCGCAGATTCAATCCATTGCCGACGTTCGCGAATCTGATTTTTGTATGAAATCGTTTTACCTTTGATATCTGAAATATTTTCAACAATCTCAAGCCGCTCATTTTGGATTGCACTCATCTGTTTTTGCAGATCTTCGATACGCTCCTGCTTTTCTTCCAGCGCAGATTTTTTCGTCTCGTAAATCTCTTTCTGCGTGTCCAATTGCGGTTTAATGTTGTAAATCTGCGAATCCAAATCTCGTATTTGCTCAGAAAGTCCCTTTTTATAGCGTTCAAGATCATTGATCTCTTCGGCGAGACGATTGTTGTCGCGCTCCGTATTTCGCAACTGTTCACGATTCAGGAGCAACTGATTTCGAGACTCAAAAAGTGCAATATTTTTCTGCTCTAAATTATCCTGAGAATCCTTGTGTTCGGATTCCAGAACTTCCAATTCTCTTTTGTACTTTTCGAGGAGTGATTCATCAATATTTACCTGTTTGGACCGAGATGAATGCACTTCTTTGCCTTGTTTCAGGCGATTTTTCAGCGGTTGAATTTGCTCCTCTTTTTGCAAAATTTGATGCCCTGCGGCGAGCAATTCCAAATTTTTCAAATCCTGTTGAATTGATTCATACCGCTCGAACCGATTGAGTTGCCTTTTGAGAGATCGCACAGTCCTCTGAACTTCGAGGACAATATCATTGACACGAAGCAAATCTTCTTGTGTTGTTTCGTATTTGTTTAGTGTCAATCTGCGTTGCTGGCGATATTTGTTGATTCCTGCCGCCTCGTCGAACATTCTACGCCTGTCTTCTTGATTATCACTTAAAATATCTTCTATCATTTTTAGCTCAATCACAGAATAAGCACCTGTTCCCATGCCCGTGTCCATAAAAAGATCATTGATGTCTTTAAGGCGGCAAGGGTTTTGATTGATAAAATATTCGCTTGTCCCATCTCTATACAGACGGCGAGAAATGATAATGTCGTTAAATTCGATTGGCAAAACACCGCGATTGTTGTGAACGGTTAACGAAACTTCTGCAAAATTAGATGGTTTTCTTGAAGCGGAACCATTGAAAATCACATCCTGCATATTGTTACCGCGGAGCATTTTTGTCCTTTGTTCGCCGAGAACCCAACGCAATGCATCCACCACATTGGTTTTACCACATCCGTTCGGACCGACAATAGAAGTAATCCCCTGGCTAAACCGAAATTCTGATTTTTGAGGGAATGACTTAAATCCGTTTAAAATAAGATTGGAAATATACACTAAAACCTCTTATCCATCAAAAGGATGAAATGTTCGCAAATCATCGCGATCTATTGATAAAATCCTATCCCGGTGGCCATTGCATAATGCGACCACCAAGGAGATGCATGTGAATATGCCAAACAGACTGTCCACCTTTTTCACCACAATTCATGACAAGTCTGTAATTTTCTATATGTTTTTTCTCTGCAACCTGCTTTGCGAGATACGTCATTTCACCAATCAAATCAGCATCCGATTTTTCTAAATCCGATATCTTCGCAGTGTGCTTTTTTGGAACAACAAGAATATGGATCGGTGCTTGAGGATCAAGATCGTGAAATGCCACACAATTTTCAGAAGTCGCAACGAATTCTGTGCCCATCTCACCGCTTGCGATTTTGCAAAAAATACAATCATCCATAACCCTGTAAATTAAAGCGGAATTTTTGGGTAAAAAAATCCTTTTTATGCGGTTTACCTTCGAAAACCGGATAAATCTTATTAATTTATAACCATCGATTACGGCATAAAATCAAAGCGGAAAAATCCAAGTTTGCGTGAAAAAATTATTGTCCGTTTGGCAAAATTGGAGGAAATACATCAAGTTTTCGATATTCGGCGAATTGTTTTTGTGATTGGGCAAGATTGCCCTCCTCGAGAAGAATTTGACGGATTGGATGACGATGCTATTCACTTCATCGCGTTTTATGGAGAAAAATTAGTAGGAACGGCGCGCCTCCGCGAAGTTGATGAGCAATACAAACTGGAACGAATCGCTGTTTTGGAGAAGTTTCGTGGTTTCAATATCGGCACAGAAATTGTAAAAACAATGCTGAATTTTTGTAAATCGAAAAAAAATCTGCCAGTTTATCTACATTCGCAGGAATATGCCATACAGTATTATAAAAAATTTGGATTTTCAGAAATTGGAGAGCAATTTTTCGAGGCGAACATCCCGCACCGAAAAATGACTCTCAAAAACAGATAATTACCAGTCATCATCTCCATAAAAATGCTCTGAAACTGCCTTTGTTGACTCTCGGATTTTTTCGATTTGCTCATTCGTTAAGCGCCGTTTCCAATTTTTTATATTTGCGCGACTATCCCGTTTGAGTTGATGAATTTGCCCAATTTTTTGCACTTCTTGAGGATTTTCCGACGCGCTGAATTTCATAACTTCCCGTCGAATTTCCGCGCTGAAATCAACATTTATTTTTTGAAATAATCGTTCAAATTCCACAAGCGGATTTCGCGAAATATCTTCGTGCCGCAGAAAAATCCAATTCGGATAAGTTGCGCGATACTTTTGAATCACAAAATGTAAACACGACCAGAGCAAACAGGCTTCTTCCAAAAAATCTCCAGAAAATGCGTGAATTTTTTCATCGAACGGCGCGAGATATTGCTTCATTAATTTGGGCTGATTTAAAAAATTGCGGAAATCGAATCGCCAATTGAGCCGCAACAAACTGCCCACGAACGCCGCGGGGTGACGGATTAAAACGATGTTTTGCGAATCGAAATTTTGCGTCAGCCACTCAGCGGAAAACAGCGCAATTGGATCTTTGAGAAGCGGACGAAGATTCCGCCTGCCAGTGATTCTATTCCATTTGCAATCACGATAAAATTTCAGGCGTGCTGGCGAATTGCGTAAATCAAAATTACCATCAGGATTGAATAGCGAAAACGCCTCAAAAATCGAAGATTTTCCTCGAAAAACACGATCTAATTTTTCAGCAAATTTCTCGCCCTCGTCAGTTTCAAACCGCTGGAACCAATTTTCCAGCAAGCGATGATGACGCAACAATCCGTTCGGCTTGAACGATTCTGGAACATACTGAACTTCGGGCGACAAGGCAATCATATTGCCGACCCAAGTCGAGCCGCTACGATGCGAACCTGTAACGAGAATTGGGCGGTTTTGTGTCATCTTACCAACCGTGCTCATCAGCATAATGCTCAGCCGTCATTTCGCTA